>JBFEYF010000031.1:0-13863 GCA_041562295.1 Sulfurimonadaceae bacterium | reverse complement strand
GCCAACGGGTCGGAACTCTCCTCTCTACAACGGCAGCACTTCAAAGAGGATAAGGGGTTTCTGGGTTCGAGCTACCGCTTCGATAAGCTATACCAAAACACTTTTCCAAACTAGTCCCGGCAGCAGAGGTATTGTGACAGTACCTGTCGCACCTCTTCTTCGGTATAGGGTTTACTCAAATAGCCGTCCATCCCGGCCTCTAAAAATCGGGTGCGGTCTTCACTCATGGCATTGGCCGTAACGGCAATCACCGGTGTCGGTTCCGACCCCTGTGTTCGTTCCAACTTCCGGATACGTTTTACCGCACCGATACCGTTTAGGTTAGGCATGTTTTCATCCATCAGTATCAGGTCATAGTTGCCTTTTTCAAACGCCTCGACACCTTCGAGACCGTCATTGGCGATATCATAGGTGACCCCCAGTTCATCCAGGATGATCTTCATCAAAAGCTGGTTGGTCGTATTGTCTTCGACCAGCAGCAGATGCCCTTTGAACCGTTTCGGATCGATCTCCTGCGTTACCGTCTCGGCTGAGACAGACGGTTCACATACCGGGGCCTTGATATAAAAGATAAAGTCGCTCCCCTTGCCCTGTTCGCTCTCGACACGGATCTCACCGCCCATAAGTGTGACAAGCTGTTCACAGATCGCCAACCCCAATCCGGTCCCGCCGTATTTTCGGGTGGTACTGCCGTCCTCCTGTTCAAAGTGCGAAAAGATCTTTGCTATATTTTCTGGGGCGATTCCGATACCGCTGTCGCTGACACGGCACGTCAGTATCTCATCCAAACTGCTATACGACATATCGAACTCGACATGCCCCGCTTCGGGGGTAAACTTCATAGCATTGTTTAAGAGATTCATGATGATCTGTTTAAGCCGTATCTCATCCGTATAGACACATTCGGGTACATCCTGTGCCAGGGAGACCGAGAAGAAGACCGACTGCTGACTTATCGGCTCGGATAAAAGCGAGGTCACCTGCCCTACCAGTTCCCGAATATCTACCGGATGCTCTTCGATCACCAATTTGCCGTTTTCGATCTTGCTAAAATCAAGGATCGCGTTGATGATCTCAAGCAGATCTTTACCCGATCTTTTGATCAGGTTGAACTGTTCGATACGGCTGGGGCTGCTCTCCGCTTTGGAAAGCTGCTCGACAAAGCCTAAAATCGCGTTCATCGGAGTACGGATCTCGTGACTCATATTGGCCAAAAAGGCGGATTTGAGATCACTGCTTCGCTGCGCGACCTCCAGCTCCTCGACCAGTTTTCGCGAGGTCACATCGAAGATCACCCCTTCGATACAGAGATTTTTTTTCTCATCATAGGCAGGGTGGGCATGGATATTGACCGTACGGACCGTGCCGTCGGGGTGGATATACTCCATATCCAGCTCCTCTGCGTCACTTTGACCGCTAAAGATCCGCTGCAGCTTTTCATGGGCCGTCTCAATACTGTTACCGATCCACTCAAGACTCTCTTCCCAGCGGTTTCCGATAAAACTCTCCGCATCGATACCGAAAAGTTCCCGGCATCCCTCGGAGACGAATGTAACACGCCCCTGCGGGTCATGACTGTAGACCACCAGCTTGCTGCCCAGATCCTGCAGCAGTTTTTGATAACGCCGTTCCACCTTTTTGGCACTCTTGGTAACCCTGTGGTTGTACCACTGCATCAAAACATAAAAGAAAAAAAGGATCGTCACGGTACCCGCTACAATGATGTAGATCAGGCTTCTCATCTGTTCATACGGAAGCAGTGCCTCCGATTCATCCACCTCTGCTGCGATCCCGATACCCAAGAGTTCGATCCATTTCCAAGCCCCGAGAACCCGGACACCCCGATAATCCCTGTACCCCTCTTCGCTAAAGCCCGAAGGGGATACCAAGCTCTGCTTAAACATATGTGTAAACTCTTTTTTACCCCCTCTGACAGGCTTCTCTTTTGCTTTCACAAGGTTATCACCGGGATCATACAGCCGTACCGCCAGGATGGAACTCTCCGTTTCGATCACCCCTTTGGCTTTGAGCTCCTTGGCAAAACGGCTTTGGGTCAACATCATCCCTTTGGAGTTAAAAAGGTAGGTCTCCCCCGTCTGGCCGACATAGCCGTTAGCCGCCAGCTTGCTGAAGATCCCAAAAGGGTCAAGCCGTACCGTAAAAACGGCAAGCGTGTTCCCTTTACGGTCATTAAATGGGAGTGCTAAAAACATCGTGGGAAGCTTGTCTCTCATGACGCCCGAAGGATCTTTCAAAGGGACATCCGAAGGGATGGGCGGGATAAACTGGGGTATGCCGTTAAAAGCCTTGGCAAGACGGTCGGGATAGTAGTGGGCGATCAGGTTTTTATCCCCCAGGTTAGCGTCACGCATCGAAGCGATATTATAATATTCCCTGTCGATGATAAAGATCCCTTTAAGCTGCCAGCGGTTGAGAAAATGCCTGAAATGGTTGCGAAGCTCCTCTTGTGCCGGTGCGTTTTTAAGCGTCGTACGGGTATGCTCTTTCAGATTCAACAACTCGACTACATGGTCGGTCACATCCTCATGTTCCAACCGGGAGAGCGTCTCTTTGATCAGGTCGGGAAACCATATCTCCGCAATGGAAATCTCCGTCGCATTGAGAACACTTTTAAGGTTTGCCACGGCCTGTTGGCGCTCGATCATCTCAATCCGGGCAATCGAAAATTCAACCAGAAGTCCCAGCACCAACAGTGTGATGAGAGATATCCATTCACGTTTGTAGTTGACTTTCCATCGCTTGGCCATGACCTGCTACCTTCTGTTCATTATCTTTGGAACTTATGGGAAACGCACACACATCCTATAATAGTAGCACACTCTAAAGCCCAATGCAACACAAAGTACTTCAGCCTCCTTTTTTAAAGAAGATCACGGCTGTAAATAGCAAAGGGTTCATCCCTTTTAAGTCAAATATCATCCCTTTAACGTATACTTTCAATTTCACTCTAAGGACTTTATCTATGACAGAACTTTTCATCCTCGCTTTTGCACTGGCTATGGACGCTTTCGCCGTCTCGGTAGGGCTGGGGTCCAAACCGCAGTACCCGCTTAGAAAACTCTCCCTGATGGCCGCTACCTATTTCGGCCTCTTCCAGGGCGTTATGCCGCTGATCGGGTATCTTGGCGGACGCGAGCTTTTGGGTATGGCCGAAGAGTACGCTCCGCTCATTGCTGCGGCCCTGCTTTTCTTGATCGGGGGCAAGATGCTTTACGAAGCCTTCCAAGAAGGTGTCGAAGAGGATATCTCCCAGATCACCCATAAAGTGATGCTGATGCTGGCCATCGCCACCAGCATCGATGCGATGGCGGCGGGGTTCAGCCTGACGCTGCTGGATGTCAACGCCTGGTTCGCCTGTGCCGTCATCGGACTGGTCACCTTCGCCATGAGTTATGCCGGGGTCTTTATCGGCAGACGAAGCGGCACCTGGCTGGAACAAAAAGCCGAGATACTCGGAGGAGTCGTGCTGATCCTTATCGGCTTAAAGATGCTTTTGGTCTGATAACCGCCTAATGGCGCGTTGTCAGGTTGTTTTTTTTGATCGTATCGATGAGTGTCGCGATCGACTGGACCCGTTTTAGCTCCGCCTCATGGTGGTTAACCGCTTCGAGTTTAAACAGCTCCAGTTTACGGTCCAAATAGCTCGTATCAAACACCCCGTCGATAAAGTCCCCATCCCGTACGATCTCCTGATGCAGCGGGATATTGGTCGGAACCCCTTCAAGTACAAACTCATCCAAAGCGCGCTGCGCCTTTTTGACCACATCCTCCCAGTCCAACGCCCAGACGATCAGCTTGCCGATCATCGAATCGTAGTTGGAGGGGATACGGTAGCCGGCATAAAGACTCGTATCCATTCGCACCCCCGGTCCCCCCGGAGCCATATAGGTGGTCACCTCGCCCGAAGAGGGGAAGAAGTTCTTTTTGGGGTCCTCGGCGTTGATACGAAACTCGATGGCATACCCTTTAAAAGCGATCTCCTCCTGTTTAAAGCGAAGCGTCGCCCCTTCGGCGATACGGATCATACGCTGGATGATATCGATACCGCTGATAAGCTCTGTCACGGGATGTTCCACCTGGACACGGGTGTTCATCTCGATAAAGTAGACGTTGTCCGCTTCATCGACCAAGAACTCTATCGTCCCGACACTCTCATACCCCAGCTTCCGCATCGCCGCTATCGATATCTCAAAGATCTGCTGACGAACATCGTCATTCAGTCGCGGTGACGGGGCGATCTCGATCACCTTTTGGTGACGGCGCTGTATCGAACAGTCACGTTCGCCAAGATGTACGACGTTGCCGTGCTTGTCCGCTACGATCTGCACCTCGATATGGCGGGGGTTTTCGACATATTTTTCGATAAAGACATCCCCTTTGCCGAAAAACTTTTTCGCTTCCGAAGTCGCCGAATCAAAGAGCTCATCAAAAGATGCTTCATCTCTGACGATACGCATACCGCGCCCTCCCCCGCCGAATGCCGCTTTTATAATGACGGGGAAGCCGATCTGCGAAGCGACTTTGGCACCCTCCTTTTTATCGATAATCGCGTCATCCGTTCCTTCCAATACGGGAACACCCACTTTTTTCATCGCTGTTTTGGAAGCGGTTTTATCCCCAAAAAGCGCGATATGTTCGGCTCTGGGCCCGATAAAGATGATGCCTGCATCTTCACAGGCTTGAGCGAACTCGGCACTTTCAGATAAAAACCCGTAACCGGGGTGGATCGCGTCGCACTCTGCTTTTTTAGCCAGGGAGATGATCCTCTCATAGTTGAGATAGGCTTCGATCGGGTTGCCCAGTATCGGGTAGCACTCATCCGCTTTGCGCACCCATACCCCTTCCAGATCCGCTTCGGAAAACATCGCGACACTGGTGATGTCCAGTTCCTTACAGGCGCGTATGATCCGCAATGCGATCTCGCCGCGGTTGGCGACCAGAATCTTTGTGATTTTACTCATTCCCAACTCCTCTTTCAAATAGATGGCACCATTTTATGATCTTCTTATCCCTAAATTCTTCTTTTTTTGTGCCAAATTTATAATCTGTTAATGTGAGCTATTTTTTCTATATGTGACTGAAAAGTTGTCTATTTTTGCTAAAATAAGGGTATGAAACGTCAGACACTCAAAAGACATACCAAGATCGCCAACGATATCCTCTTTTATATCTATACCCACATCGATACCCATATCGATATCGAAGAGCTCAGCCGGGACCTGGGGGTAAGTAAGTTTCATATGCACAGGATCTTCAAAGAGGTGTTTGACAAGAATATCTACGAAAACATCAAGTCGATCCGTCTGCAAAAGGCTTCGAACCTGCTGCTTACCAACAAATATTCGACGATCTCCGAGATCGCGATGCTCTGCGGTTACAGTTCGCACTCATCCTTTTTAAAGGTCTTTAAAGAGCGGTTCGGCATGACGCCCAAGGCGTGGCGCAACGGCGGCTACAAATCCTACTCCGCACGTATTCTCAAACAGTCCGAACCGGCGATGCGATCCGATACCAACTTCAGCGGTACCAGCCCGACGATCGTCAAGATGCCCACCTTCCAAAGCTACTACATCCGACACAAAGGGTATGACAGTTCTATACGCCAAACCTGGCAAAAACTGCATACCTGGGTTTTGGACAGCGGGCTAAGCGGGTATAAACAGATCGCCCTCTTTCATGACAACCCGACTATCACCCCGTTGGACGAGTGTCAATATATCGCCTGTATCGTCCCCGAGGTGCCGGCCGATGTCGTCACGGACCGCATTCCCCAGTTCACCATCGCGGACGGGATCTATGCAAAGTTCGATTTCCGGGGGACCCACGGGGAGAAGCTGCGTTTTATCCACTGGATCTACCATGAGTGGCTGCCCCAAAGCGATTATGAGACGACGACCAAACCCTCATACGCCGTCTACCGTAAAAACAACTTTCTCTCCGAAGACAACGAATCCGATCTTTCGTTTTATGTCTCGATCCGCTATTAACGGGATCGACATTTAAAGCTTCTCTTACGGGGTCCGACACTAAAAAAGGCCGACCTGAACTAGTGGGAAGCGTACCATCCTATGACCAGTGCGAGAAAAGCGATATTCATCGTAAGAGCGGCGAAAACTGAAGTGCGTAACTTATCCATCAGAGTCTCCTTCAAATATAGATGACTCTATTGTGACCTAAGATCATTACATCTGCATTACACAGATGCGTAAAAAATAACCATTTTAGATTGCGGGCAGGATGATTGTAAAACGGACCTGTTCCGGGCCGTTTTCCACTTCGATAGCTCCCCCGCTTTTTTGTACAAACGCTTTGGCGATAAAAAGTCCCAGTCCGACCCCCTGGTTGACGTTTTTCGTAGAAAAGTAGGGGTCAAAAAGGCGTTCCAGGTCCTCTTCGGGTATCGGCAGACCGTAATTGCTTACTTCAAGCAAGACCGAGCCGCCTGACTCTCGTAACGACACCTCTACGGGAACATCGCCACGCGATCTGTCGCTGTGTTCGGTCGCATTGTCAAGCAGTGCAAAGAGCGCTCTTTTAAGCTCTCCGGCGTACAAAAGGACCTGGGTATCGTTATCGGAAAAATTACTGAACTTTATAGGCGTCTGAGGGTCGGCTAAAGTATACTCATCGATCGCCCCGGTGACAAACTCGGCGATATTGACCGGTTTGCGCTCCCCTTTGTTCTCAAAGATATCGTTAAAAAGCGAAATAGTATCGGAGAGCTCTTCCACAACCGGATGCAACGTCTTCAGACTGTTTTCGACACTGTTACAATCCATCTCGCCCAGACTGCGGGCTACGTGCAGATTGCCGATCGTCGCGTTGATCGTCGCCAGAGGCTGGCGCCACTGGTGGGCGATGACCGAGACCATCTTTGCCAAGAGCGTATTACGGCGCTGGTTGGCCATCTCCAGCTGGTAGGCCCGGGAACTTAAGATGATCGACTCCATGCCCTTGACGATCATGATCGTGATCACCGAAAAAATGGTAAAAAGAATCAGTTCGCTGTTTTCCATAGGGATATCATGCAAATAACCCGCCTCGCGCAAAAAGTAGAGTGTGACGATCGGGATAAAATAGATAAGATACCAGTAGATACGCTCTTTTTTCTCAATAAGCATCATCACAAGCAGCAAGATAGCAAGATAGCCGCTAAATCGCACCAGCAGCACCTGTGTAGAGTAGATACCGATCACGGTGATGATCATCAGACTTATCAGTGAAAGCCGTACGGCGATACCGTAAAACTTTTTATCAAAAAAGAGCAGCAGCAGCAAAAAGCTCAAAATCAGCCCTACAATTCCGTCGATGATGATATAAAAACGGGCATCCTGGGAGATGCGCATGATGATCAAAATAGCGAGTGTGATACACCCCGCGATCAAAGCGGCTACAAGGATCTCAAAACGGATCTTGCGCTCGCTCTCCTGCGGCAAAAAAGTGTGTCCCAATCGTAAAATTTTGCGGTAGCGCATCGCCCGTGCCTTCAATGATATGGCCCATTATAAGACGGTTGACTTTAATGGGGCATTAGTTTTGCAGTGTAGTTTGGTTCAGGTCGGGTCCGGGCGGGCCGAACCTCCGGAGGGTTACTTGTAAGCTCTGATGACCACGCCCTTGTGGCCTTTTTCGGATACCAGTTCGTAGTTGGCGTTATAGGTTGCCGCCTGTCGCTTGGTATGGGCTTTGATCACCCAGCTCGCTTCGCTGGCACGCTCTTTGGAAAGCCCTCTGCGGGTCAGCTTTTTCATCTTATCAACCACACGCTGGTCTACCCCCAGACGACGGTAGAGTTTTTTGTTGCGCTCCAGGTTGTTAAAGAGGTTAAACTCAAGGTTATCCACGATACCGATGATCTCAAAATATTTCGCATCTTTGTGACGGTCGACATAATCGATGATATCCTTGCGGCACTGGGGCGAGATCTTATAGGCGGCGCTGTCCATGTCGTAACATTTGGCAAACTCTTTGATACGTTTGACACTGCCCGATGCGGCAAGCTTTTCCGTCATCTGATCCTGAACCGAATCCCGGTTCATATCCTCTCTTACCGTTTCGGCTGCTTCCTCTTTAGCGCTCTCCTCTTTGGTGATCACCGCCTGGTTTTGTGACGCGTCATACTCCGCTACCAGATCCTCGTGGGCGTTTTTAAGCTGATTATAATCCGCCGCACTCACATAGAGCGCCTGCACATCGCCGGGAAGCTGTTCAAAAGCCATACAGGAGACACTTTTGGGTCGATGCTTGGCAGCCATCGATGTCTCAAGATAGTAGATATACCCCAAATAGGCCACCGCTGCGATCAAAAGGGTATAGAGTATCGTGTGGATACTCATCGTCTGTTTTTTGGTCTCAGTCGTATTCTGGGTCTCTGCCATAGGTCGTTCCTTTTAGAAGTTCTTCAATGATTATACTATATCGGTAGATCGGGCAAAAGCCGTAGCCCCGCACCCAAAGAGGTTTACGGGATCGCTTTTAGTGGTAGATCGTAACATACTCGGTATTAAACGGGTTAAACAACAGCGTACGTCTGTCCTTGCGGTACTGGTGGATAAAGTGGTGCGGTGCCAGCGTCTTGATATCCGCATCGAAATAGTTCGCATCGGAGCATTTGCCCAGATAGAGAAAGGTAAAGACCAGCTTGAGGTTTTGATCCTCAAAGATCTCATGCGGCTGAGACAGGAATGTCAGACCGAACTTTTTCATCGTCACCAGCGAAAGGATATAGTAGATAAAATCCTCAAACTTCGTATAAAAAGCGTTAAGCAGCGAGATCTCATGGAAAAAGTAGTAGTAGTTTTGTAGCAGTTCGGGCTTTTGGATCGTCTGCGACAGGCGGCTTTTGACATCACGTTTGTTTCCGAAGTATTTCGGGTTAACGGCCAGGTAAATATGTTCGCGTCGCGTGATAGCTTCGTTAAAAGCTTTATCAAAGGCCGCGCTCTCTTCAAAACGCATATAAAAGAGATGGCGGCTGGCTTTAAATCGCTCTTCGATCGCATCCTCTTCGGGGTCGGAAAAGTCCAGATAGAGTGTGGGAATATCGTTGTCGATGATAAAGTCTCTGATGATATTGGACAGGTGCGTCTTGCCGCTACCCTCTTCCGCAAGGATCAGGGTATTTTGCGTAAGAACCCGCTCTGTCAACTCCAAATGGGAGATGCGGTTTTTAATAGTTCCGATTTTTCGTTTCACGTCACATCCGTTTCGATTAAGATGGAATATTATAACTCATAAAAACCGCCATCAGGATAAACAACTGCCCATAATCTTTGCATAAACACTCTAAGATCCCAAGATCATCTCCCGAAACGATTTTTACATGCTATAATATATGAAAATCGGTGCATCTGACACAACAGTATCAGCAGACGGGAAGCGGGGGACACTATGAAATATGACAAAAACATTCTTATCGTTGACGATGTCAGTTCCATTACGGATGGTATGTGCCGTATCTTTAAACGCATCTTTGCCAACTGTTATACCGCAGCCAACGGAGTAGAGGCACTGCAGCGGTGTCAGGAACAGCATATCGATCTGCTCATTACCGATCTGGTGATGCCGGAGATGGATGGGCTGACCCTTATTAAACATATCAAAGATGAGTACTCCCACATCGAGCCCATTATCGTTATCAGCGGGGAAGCAAGCCAGCAGGTCCTTGACGAGGTCTCTGCACTCAATATCAAAGCCTTCTCCAAACCGATCGATATCGACGCGTTGGAGCACTTTTTCACACAGACCTTTACTTCCTAAGGGTACAAACCTTTTTTGTTTCCTTTCCTACGGAGCATCCTGAAGCGGCAGATCCACGACTATCCGTGCACCCTGTTCCAGCGGTTTCATCCTAATAGAGGCCTCAAAATACTTCTCCAGAATCGTCCGTGTCATATAAAGACCTATCCCGCTGCCTTTGCCCTCCTCTTTGGTCGTAAAGTAGGGTTCAAAAACCCGTTCCAAAGCCCCGTTTGAAACACCGTTGCCGTTATCATCCACGGTAATGCGCAGAAGATCGCCCTCGCGTTGCAACCCTATGGAGACATGCCCTTCAAACGTCTCTCGGCTCTGATCTTTGCGCTCCTTGATGGCATCCACCGCATTGCTGATCAGATTTAAAAGGACCTGGCGTAAATGGTTCGCATTCCCCTGAAGCTGATGCTCACCCGAATCGCTCAACAAAGCGATAGTGATAAAATTGTTTTCAAGCTGTGCCCTAAAGAGCCTGATCGCATCGTTGATGACATCTTCCACATCAAAAGTCGTATCCTTCGTATCGGGCTTAAAGAAGTGACGAAAATCCTCAATCGTATGAGACATGTAGTTGACCTGTTCCAAACTCTTGGAGACAGATTCTTGGAGATAGGATCTGTCCAGTTCACCGCTTTTTTCGGCACTGATAAGATCATGAAGATAAAGCGCCACCGAATTGAGCGGCTGACGCCACTGATGGGAAATGGCACTGATCATCTCCCCCATCGCGGCCAGTTTCGACTGCTGGATCAAAACCAGCTCCTGCTCCCGCTGTTTGACCACCTCTTCCCGGACCCGCTCTTCAAGCTTATGCTCGAGGGTCTTGGCGTCGGTGATATCATAGTTAACCCCGATGGTCTGTATCGGCTGCTGCTGTTCATCATAGAGCGTAAACGCATAGGCCTGGATAAACCGCACATCACCGTCGGGACGGATGATCCGAAACACCGTATCAAAGATCCTGCGGTTAAGGATCGCATCTTCCAAAACCGCCTCGGTACGTGACGCATCTTCAGGATGCAGTGCCTGCTGCCACGTCTCATAGGTTGAACTGAACTGCTCTTTTTCTATGCCGTAGAGGTCAAACATCATATCATCCCAGCTCAGGCTCCTGTTTTGAAGGTTATAATCCCAGATACCGATCTTCGCACTCTCCGTAGCCAGACGCAGACGGCGTTCACTCAACAAAAGCTCATCACCGAGTCTGCGGCTCTCTTGCAGCAGGGTTTCAGTCTCCCGGTTTCGTTTTTGAAAAACCGCGGCTGCTTTGGTCAGGGCACCCAGTTCATCCTTGGTCACATAGTCAGGGATCTCTGCATCGGTCGCCCCTTCGGAAAGCCGTAAAAACGTTTCGGTCAGTTGGCCGACAGGACGCACGATACTGCGCAGGATTAAAAACGACAGCAGGATCAACAGCACGAGAAACACGAGCGCAGCTATGGAGAGGCTCCCCGTAACCTGTGAAATATGCGTATTCATCTCCCCGTTGATCCGTTGGATCATATCAGAGACCGCACTGCTGATGATTTTGGCATTATAAAGCACTTCATACGATTCAGCGGCCATGACGACATCGATCAAGAACATATACCCCCGCGTATGCTGTACCGAACTGATAAAACTCTTTTCGTAAGCCTCCAATCCCCCCGCTATCTTTCTGAGCTGTTCCGAACGTGCCAAGTCTTGCTCTTTGTGTATCAGCTTTTGCAGCTGCATACGCCCCTTTTCCAACACCTTTTTGGCACGTGCCACATAATTGTACTCCACCGTGGTAAAGTAGCGAAGCATCTCCCTCTCCGCTTCGAGCATCGACATATGGACCATCATGGCCCAATAGCGCTGATCCGTAGAGACGGCCCTTTCACTGAGAGTCAGAAGCTCTTTTTGAAGTTCCTCTGCCACTATCCGGACTTTACGGCGAAGTTTTTGCTGCTTGCTGTACTGTTTTTTGAGTGCCTTGAACGTGGCATGGTATTTTTGAAGATGCCGCGTAATCGAGGCGACATATTTTTGGATCGGCTTATCCGTTTGCAGCGTCGTCTCACTGACGATTTTCATGATCTTGCTGTAGACACGTTCCGCCTCATCGGCCAGCGACGTTTCTCCGGTGACCGTAAACTTCTGCACATGACGTTTGAGTGCCTCGACATCCCGTGTCAGCATGATATAGCGCTGTGCATCCACACCGGTACGGCTCAGGTTCTCATACTTTTGGGAGACATACTCCAGGCTGCTGTAGGTGACCGATGCCAACCCTGCAAAGAAAAGCGCGGAAAGGGCCAACATCAGATAGATTTTTTTACGCAGTGTCAGGGCCGGTATTCTCATAGAGATCCTTTACAGAGGCAAAGCAACGACGAACTCATGCCACTTGCGCAGCGAATATTCGTAGTTGTCCATGACCGTATTCCAGACCGCGATGTTTTCGAAACGGCGGGTATAGGAGCCTCCTGTACGTACCTCTCCGGGCTGGACCGAGACCTTCCCGTCGGTCCCTTTTAGTGCCGTAGCCGCAGGTTTGCCCGCATACCAGTAGTCCCACTCCTGGGGGCTCATAAAACTGCGGGAGCGTTCGGGATTTGAGATGTAGTACCCCTGGCGGGCGATAAACGCCCCGGCCCATCCTGAAAGCCACCAGTTCATATAGGCGTACGCCGCATCTTTGCGCTCCCCCTGGGAAGCGCTGGAAAGGCACATCACACCGTGCCATGCCCGGTATCCCTCTTTGGGTGCGGCGTAGACACAGGGGATACCCTTTCCGTTAAGCGAAGAGACCGCCGGGGAGAACATACTCTCGATATCGACCTGGTCTGAGGCCATCAGCTCGACGGAGTGCGGGACCGAGGACCAGAATCCTCTGAAGTGGCCACGCCGCTTATAGCCCATCAGTATCTCGAAAAGCTTATCGATCTCTTTGCGGCTCATATTCCCGATATCGTTAAAACGCATCAGCCCTTTGGCCTGAACGGCAAGCGCCAGATCGAAAAGTCCGATGGTGGGTTCGTTGACAATCGCGACCCGGCCGTGGTTGCGTTCATCAAGCAGCCAGCTCCAGCTCTCCGTCTTATAGGGGGTCCCCTTAGGGATCACTTGGCTGTTGTAACCGAAAGAGTCGACGTTGTGGACATAGGGCATATAGCTGATCTGCCCCGTAGCATGCGCCCCCAGTGTCCCGTCTTTTTGGACAAAAAGGATCTTGTTGGGCACATCCCCGGCACCGCTTCGTGCGGTATCGGAGATACGTCCCGTTTTCGAAAGCGCGTTGATCTCCTCCCAGTAGGTGAGCTTTTTCGTCTCGATAGGCTGGATCGTGCCCGCCTGCCACAAGACGCGGATACTGTTGGACCACTGCTCATACAGATCGAAGGCTGTCGGGTCCGTGGCCGCTTTTAAAAGCACCTCGGCACTGCCTCCGGGGAAGAACTCCACATTGATCCCCAGATCTTTTTGGGCCTGTTTGCGGATCGCCTCTTGCAACGTCACATGCGTACCGACGACCTTGATCGTGGGGTATTTGTTCCGTGCGTGTAAAATCGCGGGAAAACCGAGGGAGAGTGTTGCGGCCGCCCCCAAAGTGGCGCCGTTTTTTAAGAAGGTTCTACGTGTCATACTCTTCATAGTCAAGCCTATGGTGGATTGATAACGCTCGTAGGAGATGATAACACAACCACTGCTTCGATATTACAAAAACAACTAGTATAAATCTTTTTTTTAACTCTGCTTAAGTATCCCGTAGGAGCAAAGTCCCGGCTACCCCAGGATCCGTACCTGCATGATCATCTTATCCATGCCGTAGGGGTCTGTCACGGTAAAGTGGATCGCACCCCCGTTATCCACGGCCGTCCCGATACCCCGTTCGATCGTCTCTTCGCCGTTGAAGTAATCCTTGTTGACGTACTCGATCTTGTACTCTTTGCCGTCTTGGACCTTCAGAAGTTTCAGCTGTTGTTGGGTGTGGGGCGTAAACGGCATCCAAACTCCTTTTTTTAAGGCAATTATACCGAAGCGCTATTTGATATACTCCCTGCTGCAGCCGTTGCTGCGCCACATCCCACCTTCGTCACTGCCGTAGATATAGGGATGGGGATC
>JBFEYF010000030.1:0-14034 GCA_041562295.1 Sulfurimonadaceae bacterium | reverse complement strand
TTGTTCTTAGTACCGCGACCCTTTTGCTCGCCGATAACCATGACTTTCTCGCCGCCGATATAGCCCATATAACAGATAATAGCTTTATCATCGGCAAAATGACGGTCACCGTGGATCTCGTATTTGTCTTCAAGTAGCAGATTGATATAGTCTAGTGCATAAGGACGGTCTTGATGTCGCGCCAGCTGTAGCTGCTGGAACGGCGTCAAGTTGCCATAGGTTTTAGCTACTTCTTTTTCAAGATCTTTATTAAGAATCTCTACGGCATGGTTGTCGTGACGAATTTCGGCAGATATAATATCTTCTTGTATCTGCTTAATTTTCTGTTCAAAATCTAAATATGTAGCCAAATTGATCTACCTTAAAAATTATTCGCTGATCTTTTTAAAGACAAGAACACCGTTTGTACCGCCAAAGCCGAATGAGTTACTCATAATGACTTCAGGGTTTGATTTACGTGCGCCTTCTGTTACATAATCGAGGTCGCAGTTATCATCTTTTGTCTCATAATTAATTGTCGGAGGCAGTACTCCGTCGCGTAGTGCCATTACAGAAACAACGGCTTCAATTGCACCCGCAGCTCCTAAAGTATGACCTAGCTGACCTTTAATAGAACTTACCGGTGGGACATTGCCTTCACCGAAAAGTGTTTTGAGTGCATTTGTCTCATTTTTATCATTTGTCGGTGTACTCGTTCCGTGTGCATTGACATAGTCAACTTTCGGATTACCGGCCATAGAGAGTGCCGCTTTCATAGCGCGAAGCGGACCTTCCAAGCTTGGAGAGGTAATGTGGTGTGCATCGCCGCTCTCACCAAAACCGATGATCTCGGCATAGATTTTCGCACCGCGTGCTTTTGCCGATTCATACTCTTCCAGTACCAATGCAGCCGCACCTTCACCCATAACGAAGCCATCACGGTCAGCATCGAACGGACGTGAAGATGTTTTAGGATCGTCGTTACGAGTTGAGAGTGCTTTCATCGAAGCAAACCCGCCGATACCGATACCACAGATCGCTGCTTCCGCACCGACTACCAACATGCGGTCAGCACCGTTACAGATAATCGTCTTTGTCGCTTCACTTACGGCATGGGTACCTGCGGCACACGCTGTTACGGATGAAACGTTCGGTCCTTGAAGTCCATGCTCAATCCCGATAAATCCGCCAAGCATGTTAACTAAAGAGGATGGGATAAAGAACGGTGAAATTCTTCTCGGCCCTTTAGTATGTAGTGTGATCGAGTTATCCTGGATCGTACCCAGACCGCCGATACCTGATGCAGAAGAGATACCGAAACGCTCATAATCGATGCCGTCACCGAAGTTTGCGTCTCCCATAGCTTCCTGTGCTGCTTTTAAACCTAGTTGAATAAAACGAGCTGCTTTTTTTACCTCTTTAGGATTCATTACTGTACTTGGATCGAAATCTTTAATCTCTGCTGCGATTGTTACACTGTGACCTTCTGTATCAAAAGACTCAATAGTGTCAATACCGCACTTTCCTTCTAAAATAGCAGAAAAAGAACTCTCTTTATCATGCCCAAGTGCATTAATCATCCCTAAACCAGTTACTACAACTCTTCTCACTCTATCTCCTCTAGACTATATGGTCATTCTAATTTCAGACGTAAAGTCTGAAACTATAATTATTTTTTGCTTTCTACGTAGTCGATTACGTTTTGAACAGTTTGAATCTTCTCAGCTTCTTCGTCTGGAATTTCAATATCAAATTTCTCTTCAAGCGCCATTACTAATTCAACTACATCTAGGCTGTCTGCTCCTAAATCTTCAACAAATTTAGAATCTTCTTTTACCTCAGCTGCATCAACGCTTAGTTGCTCAACTACTACTTCTTTGATATCATCGATAAGTGCCATGACTTCTCCTGTTATAAATATGCCGAAATTGTAGCACATTTTCCTTAAATAAGCTAAATTAATGTAGAAATATTTTTCTCTGTTTTTATGCGAAAAAAGTTCTTTATGGGGTTTGTTTATTCAAAAAAAGGGTTTTTTTGACCAAAAAAAGTCATTTATTGGTCATTTTGAGTGCTGCGGGTGCAGCAACTCTTACATTAACATGCCGCCGTTGACTTTAAGCGTTTCACCTGTAATGTAGCTGGCAGAATCGGAGAGCAAGAATGCTGTCGCTTCGGCAACCTCTTTGGGTTCACCAAAACGGCCCATCGGTACCTTGGATGTAAAACCGGCCTTGATCTCATCACTGAGTACGTCCGTCATATCGGTTGCGATAAAGCCCGGTGTAACCGTATTAAAACGGATACCGCTGCTGGCAGCTTCCTGGGCAAACGATTTTGTCATTGCGATGACACCGCCCTTGGATGCAGCGTAGTTTGTCTGGCCGGCGTTACCTGTCTCGCCGACAATCGATGCGATGTTCACAACTGCCCCGAACTTTTTCTTACGCATTACCTTCATCGACTCTCTACACCCGATAAATGCTGAAAGCAGATTCGCGTTAATCACACCCATAAAATCCTCGCTCTTCATACGAAGCGCCAGTTTATCGTTTGTGATACCTGCATTATTTACAAGATAGGAGAACTCGCCGTCAGCATCTACGATCGTCTTAATAGCATCTACAAACGCCTCTTCGTCGCTTACATCAAAGCCGATAACTGCAGCCTGACCGCCTGCCGCTTCAATCTCCGCTTTAACTTTGTCTGCAGCTTCGGCACCGCTTCTGTAGTTAATCCAAACTTTTAGACCGTATAAAGCCAAAACTTTAGCCACTTCAGCACCGATACCACGGCTTGAACCTGTAACGAGAACGTTTTTACCACTAAATTTCATTAAAAGTTTCCTTGTATTTAATTTGTATTACGTCAAAGAAGCCAAGCCTCTTTTCCTACGCTAACGCTGTGTTTACTTCAGCAGCAGGCTCGCGATCCCGAAAGCTTGTGCTGTACAAAAGTTGTGATATTGTAGCAGACTTTTGTTAAATTAACGGTGCATCCATCTCTTGGGGGATAGGCAGTTCCATCAATTTAAGTACGGTCGGAGCGATATTGTTTAAGCCGCCGTCTTTGACTGCCGTAACGTCTTTTGCCTGTACAAAACACCATACCGAGCCTGTCGTGTGATTTGTCAAGATCTTTCCGTCGGAACTTCGCATCTCTTCACAGTTACCGTGGTCAGAGGTTACCACTACGGAGTACTGTGATTTTTCAGCCTCTTCCAAAATACGTCCTAGCTGTTTGTCCACTGTCTCAACCGCTTTAATGGCTGCTTCATAATTTCCGGTATGCCCTACCATATCACCGTTGGCAAAATTCACTATGACCAGGTCATAGTTTTCCTCCATTGCCTTAAGTACCGCATCGCCCACTTCGGGAGCACTCATCTCCGGCTTCATATCATAGGTTTTTACCTGGGGACTTGGAATCAAGACACGGGATTCATTCAGCATTGGTTCATCTACGCCCCCGTTTAAAAAGAAGGTAACGTGCGCATATTTTTCCGTCTCTGCCGTATGCAGCTGATTGAGCCCTGCGTTGCTGACTACTTCCGCCAGGGTATTCTTGGGCACCTCTTTGCGGTAAAGTACATCATAGCTGAAACTTTTGTCATACTCTGTCATCGTCGCGATATGCAGTTTTTTATAGCTTCGTGCAAAACCGTCAAAGCTTTCATCACCCAATGCAGTCACGATCTCACGAACGCGGTCCGAACGGAAGTTGATACTGAGTACCGCATCACCGTCGAGCATACCCTCATATCCGCTGAAAGCTGTCGGGAGGATAAACTCATCGGTCTCCTCTTTGGCATAGGAGGCATCGACATAGCTTTGTGGATCCAGCTCCGTTTTGGGTGTGGCAGAGGCGATCGCATTATAGCCCGCTTCTACACGTTCCCAGCGGTTGTCTCTATCCATCGTATAAAAACGTCCCCCGATGGTTGCGATCTTCACTGAAGCATCCAGATCCTCCAGCTGGGCCAGATAACTCTTGGCAGAAGTAGGTGAGACATCGCGGCCGTCGGTAATCAGATGTAAAAAGACCTCTTTGCCTTCAGAGGCAGCGATAGAAGCCGCCGCTTTGATATGGTTGATATGGGAGTGGACCCCGCCGTCACTCAGTAATCCCATAATATGGATACGGTTCGAACTTTGACGCAGTTTGACAAAGGTCTCATTATCTTTAAAAGTATCCTCTTCAATGGCCATGTTGATCTTGACAAGATCCTGGTAAAGTATACGCCCCGATCCGATAGTCATATGCCCCACTTCGGAGTTACCCATCTGTCCGGCAGGAAGACCGACACTCAAGCCAGATGTATCGATGACACTGTACGGTGTTGTGGCAAAAAGTTTGTCATAAGTCGGTTTGTTCGCGCTTAAAAAGGCGTTGTATGTCTCCTGCTCCGTTTTTCCGATGCCGTCGGTAATAATCAAAACAGCTTTTTTACTCATAGTTTTCCCTACTTGTTCACATTATTAAGAGACTGCCATTACGGTTGAGGCGGCCCTTTAGAAAAACGTTCATTGTTGAAAACAATCATCAACAATCTCTTAAACGTCTTTTCATGTGATTTAACATAAAATTTAGCGCGATTTTACTACAATCTTGCTTTTATACAGATAATTAACTCAAATTACTTAAGGTGACTATGCTTTACTACCTCTACAGCTATTTTGATATCAATGTTTTCCAGTACATCACCATACGTGCGGGAATCTCATTTATCCTCTCTATGCTGATGGTCCTTTTTCTTCTGCCGCTCTTTATACGATGGGCCCAGAAAAAAAGCCTCAATCAGCCTATTTACGACCTGGCTCCGGATACCCATCAGCATAAGGCGAAGACCCCTACGATGGGCGGCGTCGTCTTCATCTCATCAACGCTTTTTGCGGGCCTTATGACGATTCAGCTGGATAACTTCTATGCGCTTTTGGGCCTGGCGGTACTCTTTCTTTTTATGATGCTGGGTTTCCAGGATGACTTTGCCAAGATAACCGCCGATAAGAACAACGAAGGGCTTACCGCCAAAGCCAAATCCCTGATCCAGTTTATGATCTCACTTTTTGTGATGATCCTGCTTTTTAAACATGAAGGATTCAATGCAGAGCTTTATGTCCCATTTTTAAAAGAGCCGCTCTTTGATATGGGTATCTTTGCCCTGCTCTTTTGGGTCTTTGTCATGGTCGGTACCTCCAACGCCGTCAACCTTACCGACGGTCTGGACGGTCTGGCAACCATCCCCTCCATCTTTGCACTCTTCTCTTTGGGAGCGATCATCTACGTCACGGGACATATAAACTTTGCCAACTACCTCTATCTGCCCCATATCGTCGATGTGGGAGAGGTCGTTATTATCGCTACGGCACTGATCGGCGCCCTCATCGGTTTTCTTTGGTACAACTGCCACCCTGCAGAAGTCTTTATGGGGGACAGCGGAAGTCTGGCTATCGGGGGCTTTCTTGCCTATTTGGCGATCATTGCAAAAAGCGAGATCCTGCTGGTACTGATCGGTCTGATATTTGTCATCGAAACCTTCTCGGTGATGCTTCAGGTGGGAAGTTTCAAGCTGCGTAAGAAAAGGGTCTTTTTGATGGCACCGATCCACCACCATTTTGAGATGAAAAAGTGGGCGGAAAACAAGATCATCGTCAGATTTTGGATCATCGCTATGGTCTCAAATCTCCTCGCTCTTATCACACTAAAGATTCGCTGATGAATCTCTTCGGATACGGAAAAACGACCAAAGCCCTTGCCAAGAAGTTCGGCAAGGCAAAATTCTATGACGATAATGTCAATAAACCTCTGACAGACGAAGCGGGGCATAAGCTCTACCCCTCCAATATGTTTGAGCCCGACTACTCGGATCTGGAGATACCAAGCCCCGGTATACCGCCCTATCACCCGCTGATCCAAAAGGCCAAAAACCTTCTGAGCGAATATGACTACTTCGCCGATGTGATGCCCTACTCCGTCTGGATCAGCGGAACCAACGGCAAGACTACGACGACGCAGATGACAACCCATCTGCTCAGAAACAAAGGGGCCCAAAGCGGCGGAAATATCGGTACCCCTTTGGCTGATATGGACCCGCAGGCACCGCTGTGGATCTTGGAGACCAGCTCCTACACGCTGCACTATACCAATATCGCCAGCCCGGGTATATATATCCTTTTACCCATCACGCCGGACCATGTCGAGTGGCACGGCTCTATCGAAGCGTATGAAGCCGCCAAACTCAAACCTTTGATGACGATGCAGGAGGGGGAAATCGCTATCATCCCCCAAAAATATGCCCATACCCCGACGCAGGCGAGTATCGTAACATACGAGAATGTCGAAGATCTGGCAGAGCAGTTCGGTATCGATTTAGAAAAAATCCATTTCCAGGGCGCGTTTTTGTTTGATGCGGTTATGGCACTGGCTGTGGAGAAGATCCTTTTTGACACACTCAGCTACGACACGATCAACAGTTTCGAGCTTGATCCCCACCGCCAGGAGAAGATCACCGATGCCAAGGGACGTCTTTGGATCAATGATTCCAAAGCGACCAATATCGATGCTACGATAGAGCTTTTAAAGACCTACAGCGATGATCACTCTATTCATATCATTCTGGGCGGCGATGACAAAGGGGTCGATCTGGCCTCACTCTTTATCCATCTCAAACGCTATCAGAACATCGAGCTCTATCTTATCGGTAAAAACGCTGCCAGGCTTGCCCAGTACGCAAATGATTACAAGATCCCCTTTATCGAGTGCGGGACTATGGACAAAGCTATAGAGAAGATCGATAAACTTCATACGACCAAGAGTGTCGCGATGCTTAGTCCCGCAGCAGCCAGTCTGGATCAGTTCAGCTCCTATGTCGACCGGGGAGACCAGTTTAAAGCAAAAGTCGCTAAAATCGAAGAGTCTTAAGCTTATTTTTAAGGTTCTTTGATTATACTTTCAACCTCTTAACAAGATTAAGATGGCCAATTAGCTCAGTTGGTAGAGCAAGTGACTGAAAATCACTGTGTCCTTGGTTCGATTCCGAGATTGGCCACCACCTTTAAACCTCCCAAAAACAAAAACTTTACAACAATCAAGAAAAACAAAATTTCATACAGCTCTATTTTTCTCAATGCACTCATTTAAAATAAAAATTAACATTTTACGGTAACATATCTCTTCTAACATTCTATTATAAAGAGAGTTTCAAAACAGCAGTATGAAAGAGACAAAAAACACTTTTTATGAAAACAGAGCCCCCCTTCAAAAAATAATCTTATTGGCGTCGATGCTCATCTCTCTTATCAACGCTCCTATTTTTTATACGATCAACCCTCCTTTTGCCTATGTATGGATTTTCTTTGCTGTTGTCTATACCTTGTTGTATCTTCTCATCAAACACCCTTACCTCAGTATGAGCCTAACGACGACAATCGCTTTGACTACCATTTATATACATATGATGACCATGCCGGTTTTTAATGGTATTCATGCCCATGTTATGTACTGGTTTGTCATTTTCCCCGTTGCCATATATGTCTTTAAAAGACCCTCCTCCGGCCTTGTTTTTGCAGCGCTTTTTTTGATCACCTTTCACCTCTTTTTCTTCTTCTCACTTTTTGATAAAAGTTACGATCTTCTGCATATAGTTATGGTCACCATCATCTATACGACGCTCTCCGTCGTACTCTTTTTTGTAAGCCGTATCATGCTCAATAATGAAATTGCACTAAAAAGGCTTAATGAAACCCTGCAGGTTCGTATCAGGGAGCGCGTGGCTCAACTGCGAGAGAAAGACAAAATACTCTTTGAACAAAACCGCCATGCACAAATGGGCGAGATGATCAGTATGATCGCACACCAGTGGCGTCAACCGCTGAGCGCCATCTCAACCTCTGCAGCATCGGTGAGGATGAATATAGAACTTGGTAACACCTCTTTGGATCAAGTCACAGAGAGTATGAATAAGATTACCGACTATACCCTGCATCTATCCTCTACGATTGACGATTTTAGAGATTTCTTTAAACCCAAAAGAGAGAAAGAGGAAGTTGTCTTAAGCCATGTCCTAGATAAATCGATTAACCTTTGCGATCCTATCATCAAGCAAAAGCAGATCACTATCGAAAGAGAATACAATGAGATTGTCCTGCACTCCTATCATAATGAGCTGCTTCAAGTCATCATAAACATTATCAAAAATGCCGTAGATGCGTTGATCACGGCAGAAGTGCCCAATCCCAAGATACTGATCAAAAAGTTCATTAATGATGAAGCGGGACATGCTGTTATAGCTATAGAAGATAATGCAGGCGGGATACCCGTTCATATGGCCGATAAGATCTTTGATCCCTATTTCTCTACCAAGGCAAAAAACGGTACAGGATTGGGACTTTATATGTCAAAATCGATTATTGAAAATCACTGTCAGGGTCAGCTTAATGTATCAAACAATCAGCACGGTGCATGCTTTATGATATCGTTGCCTTTATAAAAGAGGAGAGATTATCGTAGGTACGGATACTACCCTCTTTGCGGCTTTTGCCGAAAAGAGATGGTAGCGAAGTTTACTGTCTGACCCGCTTCGCAGGCCTTTTTGACATACTCCAAAGTCTCTTTGAGAGGAGCTTCGGGAAGCTCCTGTGCAATAATACGTTCCAGATCTTTATCTGACGTCATCTGCCACACTTTTTCGTAGTGGTATTTACTCTCTATCATCTATTCTTTGATATAAGAGCAGCAGTAGTCTGTCAAAGTTTTGGCTTTGATATCAAAGCTTGAGTTGGCATCGACTTCAAAACAGTCACCAGCTTTATAAGTCTTGAAACTGTCCGTTCCCGCAATTTTGACTTCACACTCTCCGCCGAGAATCTCCATAATTTCTTTATCCGCCGTTGCAAAAACATATTCGCCCGGCTGCATCACACCCAGACTTTTAGTAGTTCCGTCAGCAAACTCAAGAGTACGGCTTGTGACATTTCCGTCAAAATAGACATTCGCTTTTTTTACGACTTTGACATTTTCAAATGACATGATTATCCTTTATACTATTGTTTTGCCATTATAACTTACAACGGCTCTCTATATGCTGTATTTCCAGTTAAAGTAAAGCGTATCCCCAGAGGCCCCGAACTCACTTGCCTCCGTTCCGTCATTAACCTGAGCCCCGAGTGTAAACGTGTTGTAGTCATTCAGCGTGTAGGTCATATAGGGTGCAAAATAGCGGCTGTTACCCGCAGCCAAAAAACTCTCAACATAAGCGGCACCGGCAAAAAGGTAGAGATTGATCTCATAACTGAGTGTCGAACCCAGATAAAAATAGGCTCCGGTCAAATTGGTCACCACTTCACTTTGGGAAAATGCGTTTTTTTGTGCCGCAGTGAAACGCTGGGAACTGTAGTAAGACTCTACCGTCAGGTTAAGACCGTTTTCAAACGAATAGTCATAACCCAAAAGATACTGATGCATCGTCTGCGAGATCTCATCGCTCTCTATATAAAGCATCTCACCGCGCAGCTGCCCCTCTTTGATAATCGCTTCAAACTCCAATCCGCCCATTCGGGTCACGTCACTTTGGATAAGATTAAACCCCAGATCCCCGAAGGCCACCTCGCCCTTTTGTCTCAAGGCGTATTTAAAGCTTTTATCCGCACGCTGAGAGACGATACCCGTCACGGAGTTCAGATCGCTGATGTTATAGTTGTAGGAGAGGGCCAGGACCCCAAATACCTCATCGGGTTCAAGTGCATAGGGGTTTTTCGCATTAAAAATATCACTGGGTGTCCAGATACGCCCTACCCCCAGACTCAGTTTTTGAATACCCAAAACTGCCCGGTTTTTATCATCCTCAAAACCTGCATTGGCACGGTAGATCTTGGCATAGTGTCCGCCGTCCGAGTAGAGGTGGATTTTGCTTTGAAGCTCTATGGGAGTATCCGCTTTAAAGCTATCCACCAAAGGGGCCGCAACCTGGATAAACTCCGATCCGTACAGATGAACCGCATCCGCTATAAAATTGACAAAATAGCGTTTTTTCGTCAGATCCAGTGTGATACGGGAGCGGTTGTAGTTATACAGATAATCGGGTGTAGCACCCCCTTGGGAATCGATCGTAAAGTTACTGTTTTCAAAACGGAAGTCATTCTCCCAGGATGCTGAATCAGCCGTTTTGGCTTCCCCCAATGAGACGATTCCCAGCAGAAAAAAAAGATTACGAAAGGATCGTCCCATCATCCAGCTCTATAATGCGTTTGGCCTGTTCGACGACATAATCGTCATGTGAAGAGAAAAGTATGGTGCTTTTTTCGATCTCGTTAAGCTGCTTCATCAGCTGCATCAAATGCTTAGAGTTGACCGAGTCCAGATTGGCCGTCGGTTCGTCAGCCAGGATCAGTTTCGGTTTGGCCGCAACGGCACGCGCTACAGCGACACGCTGCTGCTGTCCCCCGCTTAAATGGTTGGGCATCGCATCGAGTTTATTATCGATTTCCAATATCTGGGCTACCTCTTTAACCCGTCGTTCGATCACATCCGGTTCAAACCCTCTTAAGCGCATGATAAAGCCTATATTCTCTCTTGCCGAGAGTACCGGTACCAGATTATAGGCCTGAAAGACAAAACCGATCTCTTCCAGACGCACTTTGGCCCGCGCCTCATCATCCAGATCAATGAGATTCGTACCATCCAGGTAGATATTCCCGCTGTCGATCGCATCCAAAGCTCCGATAGCATTTAACAGTGTCGATTTCCCGCATCCCGAAGGCCCGGTAATGACACCGTACTCCCCCTCTTTGATCGTCAAATCGATATCCCGGAGAGCATGAATCTCCCGCTCGCTATCTTTATAAAAATATTTGTTCACTTTTTCCAGTTTCAGCATCTTAATCTCCCTGTATCACTTCGATAGGTTTAAGTTTTTTCAAGCGTCGCAACGGAATGATGATCGAGACCATGGCGGCGATAACGATGCCCCAAAAGGTCGTCGTAAAGTAGGAGAGCTTGATCGTAGCGTGCATCACGGCAGCCAGACCGAACTCCTGCATCGCATCGGCAAAATCACTCAGATCCATACCCCATACTTCCCAATATTTCAAAAGCATCCAACCCAGCAGTGAACCAAGCAGATACCCTATGAAGCTCAGTATCAACACTTCCATAATGATCTGAAAACGAAGCTTGGCATAGGTCGTTCCTACCGCCATGAGGATCCCGAACTCCCTGAGACGCTCCAGCACCGATACATACATGACGCCGAAGATTCCGATGAATACGACAAACATGACGATCAAAAAAGTGATCGCGTTAAAGACGTCCATCATCTCCTGCTGCTGCACGATCATGGGGATCAGCTCTTTGTAGTTTTTGACATCCAGATGGGGATAATCACTTTGGATCTTCTCTCTGACAGATTCCACTTTTACGGGATCATCGATGCGAAGCGCTATTTGCGTGCGGCTCTGTGCTTCGATCTTTGAGAACTCGATGCTGGTACCCTTTGAAACATAGATCACTCTCTCATCAATCGCGGGATTGTCACGTTTGATGATCCCTTTGACACGCAGTGCGATCGACTCGATCTCTCCGCTGATGCTTTGAGAAGAGTAGATCACGCGGGTACCGACCTTAAGCTTCATATCCTTGGCCAGCTTATATCCCATGACACACCCGAGCTCTCTTTTACCCCACTGGGCCGAGCCCTCTTTCATCATCTTCAAAAGTTCTCCGAAACGCTCTTCGGCTTCGAGGTCGATACCGATCAGATAGGCCTGCTTGGATCGTCTGGCAGTGGATACCAGTCCGCGCTGCACGACACGGGATACCACCTGGCCTACACCCTCATACGCTTTGAGCTTTTCCTCGATCGCCTTGGCATCTTTGATACGGTAGTCCAGACTTTCATAAAGCCTGTACTCTTTGGCATAGATCGATACTTCGCCCATATCACTGTCTAAAAGCGCCTTGGTCGCGTTTTTCATCATACCTTCATACAGACCGATCAGCCCCAGCATCAAAGCCAAACTCAGCCCTATCATCAATATAACCAGCAAAGAGCTACGTCTACGGCGTATCAGGTTCATCACCGCCATTTTAAAAAACATCTTATACATGACGCATCGCCTCCACCGGTGTGAACCGTTTGATATAGGATATCGGATAGAGTAGCGCTATGATGTTGAGCATAAAGATCAGCAGAAGGTTCCAGCTCAGTGTGAACCAGGAAAAGAGCATCGGAATCTCATCCGAGATAATCCCGTACTCCTTATAAGCTTCCGCTATTCCCTCGATAACGATCGGATGGATCTCATAATAGTAGCTGATATACCCACCCACAATGGCAGAGATGACGATACTTAACAGTGATATGATCACCATCTCAAGATATAAAAGCCGTACCATCTTTTTAGGCGTCACACCCAGGGCCTGCAGCAGTCCCAACTCTTTGACGCGGCCGCTGATGTTGATAAAACTGAAGATCATGATGACAAAAAAGATCACCAGGAAAAAAAGCGACATTGAGATATAACCGAAGAAGGAGTCGATCTCCATCGCCTGTACCAGTGTCTCTATCAATACCGTCCACGGGGCGAACTCCGTATCTTTATCCAGCAGCGGCTTGATCTGCTGTGTCAAAGCCTCGAGGTTATAGGCATGCTCGGCTCCGATGACGATATAGGAAGCCACGCCTTCACTAAACATCAGCTGATCCAGATAGGCCTTGTTGACAAAAGATGCCGAGCCGTCAAACTCAAACATCCCCGTCTTAAAGAGTCCCACCACGGTAAAGTTTTCCGCTACAAAAGAGCCGTCTATCGCCGAACCGATCAACGCGATCTTATCCCCGGCTTTCACCTGGATACGCTTGGCAAGCTCCACACCCATATAGATAGCATTGCGGTCATCCCCTTTGAGATAGCGACCCGATTTCAACGATCCCTCTATCATGGAAAGACCGCGCTCCTTTTCGGGATTGACCCCGACCAAAAGCGCTCCTGAAGACTCTTTGTCACCGCTAAGCAAGGCGAATGTCTCCAAACGGCTGCTGTAATATTTCAGCCCCTCGATCGTGGAGAGCTTTTGTAAAAGCTCCTTTTCGTTCTCCAAAAGGTAATCATTGCCGCCAAACTCGCGGTACCCCTCCATCTGTATCTGTGCCGAACCGGTATAGACCTTGATCGCGTTATAGAGCATACTCTCATGGCTGCCGTCCATCAATGCGACATAGACGACAAAAAGCGTCGCATTGACAAAGGTGAGTAAGAAGGTGGTGATACTGCGGGCTTTATAAAAGAGTATGTTTTTCAGTGCCAGTCTAAACATGATTATCTCGAGTAGCGGATCAGCGCTTTTTTCGTAAAGTATTTGGGATCGACCCCTTTGTCAAAAGCGACATAATCGAGCCGGATCACCGTCTCATGATCCTTCTTCCCCTCTTCCATCGGTTTGATCCGCCACAGCGTGGGGACATAATAACGCCCGAACTTCTTGACCGTGTCATAACTAAAGACACGTACCAAACCGCCATCGTCATCATAAAAACGGTCCTCGATCTGCGTATACTTCGTGGTATCCACCTTGGAAAGGATCTTACCCCAGACTACCGAGGCATTTTCCAATGGCTTTAACTCGATCGTGACGATACTCCCCTCGCGATGAATCACCTGGGCACTGTAATCTTCCACCATAGAACTCTCACGCATCAGGTCATCATTGGTAAAGTCTGATCCCATCCAGCTTTGCAGCATCATCGAAGGGGGTATTTTGATAGTACGTTCGATCTTGGGTACATACTGCCACATCTTGTTATCAAGCTTCAAAAAAGTGATCCCCCGGTCCCGTGCAGGAGAGAGAATCTTGATAAAGCTCTTATCATTGCCTACGGCCCAACTCTCCATTTGAAGGTTGCGTTCGTGGCGTGAGGTTGAAATCGTCATCGTCAGACGCATATGGGCATTATCACCGCGCATATTTTTTTCGACTTTTTTGATGATATCTTCGGCCTCATTGGCCCCTGCCATGGATAGTATAAAAGAGAAGATTAAAAGTAACCGTTTCATCTTGAGA
>JBFEYF010000029.1:0-14418 GCA_041562295.1 Sulfurimonadaceae bacterium | reverse complement strand
CTTTACCCAGTAATAACGCCCATCTTTACGCAGGTTCTTGATCAGGCCCGACCACTTCTTACCCGACTCGATCGTCTTCCACATCTGTGCGAATGCAGCCTTGGGCATATCGGGATGACGCAGGATATTGTGAGGCTTCCCTTTTAGCTCTTCTTGAGAGTACCCCGATATAGCAGCAAACTTTCGATTGGCAAAGAGTATGTTCCCCTGCAGATCCGTCTCGCTGATGATCACTCCGTCATCAAAGAAAAACTCTTCATCGATAGGTTCAGGACGCGGCATGACAGCTCCCCTTGTAACATTTTTGTTACTCTATCGCAAAGGTATGGAGGTTTTATGGTTCAATCTGCCTATAAAATCATCAACGGATTTTTTAATTAGAACGAATGTCACTTTATCTTTTGAATATTTTTGTTTTATGAAGGGTATTACAAGGATTAAAGAGTATCCACTTCCCAAAAAAAATCGATCCACTCAGTCGCAAGATTCACAAAGTAATCAGGCCTGACACTCGCCGTCTCTTTATAAAAAAGTGCTACACTCTCAAAAACCGTATCGGGAAAACTCTTTTGCAAAAGCGGCATCAGGGCTTCCATACTCTTCCCGCTATCGACGATATCTTCGGTAATCAGTACTTTTTTATAAGAAGAGAGATCCGGTAAGGTATCGATCGTCACGCTATCGCGTTGCGCCGTCTTATCATAAGAAGCCAGCGTCACACTGTGCACATGACGGATATCCAGAGCTTGACTCAGCATATGCCCCAAACTCATACCGCCGCGAGCAACCGCTAAAACGGCGTCATAGTCAGTTGGAAGATCGGTTAACAGCTTCTTACAGTCTCTTAAGAACCAAGCATAATCATAATAGGTCTTTACCACGTCTTGAGCTCATTATAGAGGCTGTCACGCTCTACAGGGATAAAGCCGCTGTTTTTGATCAGTGCCACAAACTCCTTGAGATTGACACCGTTAGCCGATTTGGCCCCGGCGGCCGAGTTGATCGACTCTTTTTCAATCGTACCGTCCAGGTCATTGGCGCCAAACTCCTGTGCCACCAGTGCCAGGTTAACCGTGGAAGTTACCCAGTAGGCTTTGAGGTTGGGTATATTGTCAAGCATCAGGCGCGATACCGCCATCGTCTTTAAGACCTCCTGGCCTGAAATCTGCTGTTTGACTTTAAGATAGTTATTTTCCATCTGGTAGACCAAAGGGATAAAGCAGTTAAATCCGCCTGTCTCATCCTGTATATCACGAAGTCTGAGCATATGGTCGATGCGGTGCTCTCTGTTTTCTATATGTCCAAAGAGCATCGTGGCGTTTGATTTACGCCCTTTTTGGTGCCACAGCTTATGGATTTCAAGCCACTGATCCGAGTTGACTTTACCTTTACAGATAATATCCCGAACCTCTTCGTCAAAGATCTCGGCACCCCCGCCGGGCATGGAGTCTACTCCGTTTTGGATCATCTTATCCAGGACCTCATCATAACTCATACCGTAGGTCGTTGCCAAAAAGTGCACTTCTGCCGCCGTCAGTGCTTTGATATGAAGCTCGGGGAACGCCTCTTTGATCCCTTTAAACATATCAAGGTACCACTCCAGACCCGCCTCTTTATTGTGGGCCGATACGATATGGACCTCTTTGATACCGCGGGAGACGATATCTTTGACGATATTAAAGACCTCTTCATGACTCATGGTATAGGGGTTAGGATTCTTTCTTGTAGCAGAGTAGGCACAGAACTTACAGATATCGACACAGATATTGGTAGGGTTGATATGACGGTTGATATTAAAATAGCTCTTTTTCCCATGCAGCGCCTGCCGTTTTTCGTCAGCCAGCTTGCCCAACGTAAACAGGTCCAGATCAAAAAGTGCCAATCCATCCTCTAACGTCAAGCGCTCACCGGAGCGTACTTTTGCAACGATATCCATCAAACTTCCCTATTTTTTTCGTGATTATAGGTAAAGATTCATTAAACGCTTCTCAAAGATTGTGTCTATTTTTTCATCCACTGTTCTAACTTTTATTGAAAACAAAAAGCTATAATGGCACTAAGCATAAAGGGTGTTATATGATGAATATTGTTCAAGAGTTGGAAAATCTGCTCTCAACGGAAGCCGATGATTTTACCATCAGTAAGACATTTAAAGAGGCGATCAAAGAGTATAAAGAGAGTCTGCAGGAACTTTTTGAAACCAGTGGCGGAAAAGATTTTTTAGTCAAGCACACAAAGAATATCGATCTGATCATTACCTTGATGTATAAGACGGTATTGCGAAAGTTTTTTGGCAACTACCTGCCGATGCGCAACTCTATTCCCATCGCATTTATCGCGCTAGGCAGTTATGGCCGTGAGCAGCTGGCACTTTACAGTGATATCGATCTGATGATTGTCTACGAAGAGATACCGGGATATAATATCCAGGATATCATCAAAGCCTTTTTACATATCGCCTGGGATGCCAAGCTGGACCTGGGACACCGCGTGCACGAGATCAACGATCTTCTCAAAGCTTCCCAGGAAGACATCACCATCAAGTCAGCCCTGATCGAATCGCGGTTTATCACAGGCTCGACCTTTGCATGGCACAATACCCAGCGTAAAATCGATTCTATCCGCAGAGACAACCCGAAAGCTTTTGTCAAAGCCAAACTCGAAGAGGCTATCTTAAGACGCAAAAAGTATCCCCGCTCCATGCAGCCCCATATCAAAGAGGGTGTCGGCGGGCTGCGTGATGCCCACCTGCTTTCATGGGTAGCCTTTATCAATTACGGAGTCCGCACGTTAAGAGAGCTTTCGGGAACTCTTTTTAGTGAAGATGAGTATCGGGAATACCGCATAGCATTGGAGTTTTTATATAAGGTGCGTTCAGCTTTGCATATGGCCCAGGGGAAAAAGCAGGATACTTTGATTTTGGAACTGATACCTCAGGTAAGCCAGCTGCTCAACTTTGCCGATCAAAAAAGCTTCGTATCCAAAACCCTTCAGGCCATGCATACGATCAATCTCTTTACAGAGATCATATTGACCAAGATGACCCGTAAGTTTTTCCCCTGCAATGATTATCATAAGCTTAGAAGCAGTTATTTGGATGAGGGTATCTTCCTGATAGACAATACACTGCATGCCAGTTTTCAGCATAAGGGGATCCCTCTTTTAAATTTCTTACAGCTTCTTCAAAAGACCCCCGATGCTCCATTGGAGTTCAATCCAAGCTTTTTAAGAGTTGTTTCCAAGCTAACCATACCCACAGAACTTGACACACAACTGCATCAGGCCTTCTATGCACTCTTTAAGCGCCGCTTCACCGCACCGTTTTTACATCTTTTGTATAATGCCCAGGTCCTTGGAAAAATATTTCCCCCTTTACAAAAAGTTCACTTTTTGGCGCAGTTTGACGGCTACCACCACTATCCTGTAACCATTCACTCCATCATGTGTGTCCAGGAACTGGAAAACATAGAAGATGAAAGCATACTGCAGTTGTTTATGCAACTTAGTGATGAGGAGAAGCAGTTTCTGAAGCTGGTGATCTTTATGCATGATGCCGGTAAAGGCAGAGTCCAGGACCACAGTGAAGTGGGAGCACGTCTGTTTAACCACTATGCGGCACAGCTTGATATTTCACAGGAACAGCTGGCTATCGGTATCATGCTGATTAAAAACCACACCTTTATGAGTAATGTTGCCTTTAGAGAAGATATCTATAATGAAAAAGTGCTCTTTAAATTTATGTCGGTCGTAGGGAGTCAAAAAGCGCTCGACATGCTTTTTATCCTTACCTATGCCGATATATCCGGCGTCGGCCCCGATACCTTTACCCCATTTAACAGCCGCCTGCTTCATCAGCTTTATAGCAGTGCTACAGACGTCATCGATCAGCAGGACCGTCTCACAGAGGCTGCCAAACGACTCAAAAAAGAGAAGACTTTACAAAAGAGTAAAGAGTTTATCGCGTTGCCCAAAGTACGCCAAAAAAAGATTCTTGCAATTGAGTCCAACCTCTTTTTTATCAAACACTCAAGCAGCGAGATCCTGGAGCTTGCCAAAAAAGCCGTTGATATTAAAGATTACCGTTATTACATCACTAATGAAAACCATCTTCGTATCGAGATCTACCGTAAGATTCCGATCAATATCGCCTACCTGCTTTCCAAGCTGACTTTCTTGCCTATCGTAACGATGGATATCTTCAAACTCTACAACGAGATGAAATATTTTCGTATCGACTTTTCCGAAGCCGTAGATGAGAGTGATCTGGCCTTTATCGAAGAGATCATCCAAAAATCTTTTGATATGGAAAAGAGGGTCAAGCTGCCTGCGGTTACAATCAAACCCAACGAGATCACACTGGATTGTGAGCACTCTAAGTCCTATGCCAACATGCAGATCCATACCCAGGACCAAAAAGGTCTCTTAGGTTTTATCATGACGGTCTTTGAAGAGTTGGGGGTCGATATCGCAACAGCCAAGATCTATACGATAAAAAAACGGGCAAGAGACCAGTTTTTAATAGAAAAAACGGATAGTTTATGTCAAAATGCGTCAGAAATTATTGAGGCGTTAACCCAAGAAGGTAATGCCAAGTAACTTGATAAAGGTATTTATGTGTGTGGAATTGTCGGTTATATCGGTAAAAATGAGATCAAAAACGTTCTTCTTGGCGGTCTGAAAGAGCTTGAGTATCGCGGATATGACTCTGCGGGTATCGCCGTCTTAGAAGGAGAGCAGTTCTCAATCTATAAAGCATTGGGGAAACTCAACAACCTGGAAGAGAAAGCTTCCCAGTTTAAGAGTTCCGGTTTTTCTATCGGCATCGGGCACACAAGATGGGCAACCCACGGTAAGCCTACAGAGCTCAATGCCCATCCCCATCTGGGCGAATACTCCTATGTCGTGCATAACGGTATTATTGAGAACTACCAGGAGTTAAAAGAGCGCCTTCAAAAAGAGGGGGTAACTTTTTTAAGTCAAACCGATACCGAAGTGATCGTCCATCTTTTTGAGTCCTATTTCAATAAAAACAACAATGCCCAAGAGGCTTTTAACGCAACGATCGCTGAACTGGAAGGTGCTTATGCACTGTTATTGATTACCAAGTCCTGTCCCGATACCATTTTCTTTGCCAAGCACGGTTCACCTATGATCCTGGCAAAAAAAGGGAGTGATGAGTTTTTCTTCGGTTCATCAGATGCGGCACTGATCGGTCATGCCGAAGAGGCACTTTACTTAGAAGATGGTGATTACGGCTTTATCAGTGACAACACTATCACACTTATCAGGGAAGAAAAGCAACTTTCACACCTCTCATTTGCCCATCTCCCCAAAGATAAACTCTTTGCCCAAAAAGAGGGCTACCGTTTCTTTATGGAAAAAGAGATCTATGAGCAGTCCCAGGTACTTTCAGACACACTCATCGGACGGGTGGCCGATGATTCTATTATTTTTGATGAACTTAAAGATGCCGATTTTTCCAAGATCAATGAGATCAGACTGGTCGCCTGCGGTACCAGTTACCATACGGCACTGGCAGCCTCTTACCTTTTTGAACGCATTGCAAAAAAACGTGTCAGCGTAGAGATCGCCAGCGAACTTCGCTATAAAGAGCCGCTCTTAACCGACGATACACTCTTTGTCGTCATCTCGCAAAGCGGTGAGACAGCAGATACGCTTGAGACACTCAAAATGGCTAAAAGTGCGGGATTGATGACCCTGGCAATCTGTAATGTCGATAACAGCTCCATGGTACGTTTGGCCGACTACACGATCCTGACACGCGCCGGTATCGAAAAAGGTGTCGCCAGTACCAAAGCCTTCGCGACACAAATGGCCGTCTTGTGGATGCTATCACTTTATATGTCCAATCTTGATAAGGAAGCGATGCAGCGTGAAATTACGGTTCTAAGAGAGGCACCTCAAGTCATGAAGGTAAGCGATGACCTGCATGAGAAACTCCGACGTCTCTCCAAGCGCTATCTCTACGGTCACGGCTTCTTCTTTATCGGGCGCGATATTTTCTACCCGTTAGCCTTAGAAGGTGCGTTGAAACTCAAAGAGATCAGTTATCTTCATGCCGAAGGGTATCCTGCCGGTGAGATGAAACATGGACCGATAGCATTGGCGGACCCGGAACTGATCACTATAGCTTTAATGCCCCAGACGCTTCTTTATGACAAAACGAAATCGAATGTCGAAGAGCTTAGTGCAAGGGATTCCACTATCTGTGCGATCTCTCCGATTTCGTTTGAAAAGGCCGATGATTTTATCAAAACCCATGCGCATGACCACTACATGCTTGAATTTTTCGAGATGACTGTCGTCTTGCAACTACTCGCGATGGAGATCTCCATCCGACTGGGTAACGATGTCGATATGCCACGAAACCTGGCTAAAAGTGTTACTGTTGAATAAAGTTGAATAGATAAGAAACACTCTCTCACAAAAATATCACCGCGGTCCGAGTTTTCGGACCTTTTTCTCTTTTTTCTCTTTTTACTTGCTATACTATACTCATATAAATTTTATGTAAAATTCCATCAGGTGGTATTATGAATTCGAATAAAAAAGTGTTAATGACAGTAACCCTAATGCTGCTTATTCTTGCAGCAGCTACGATCGTCAACGTAGCACTTAACTTCAGGGGTTATGCATTTGATGCCGCGGAGGAAAAAGCCAAGATCACAGCATCGGTGGTCAGGGACGGGTTAACAGCCCATATGATCAACGGGATTATGGATAAACGCCTTGACTTTTTACGTAATGTCTCCAATAAACACAGTGTAGAAGATCTCTGGATCGTACGCGGTTCTGCTGTAACACAGCAGTTTGGTGACGGATTTAAAAACGAACATACCCGTGATGCTATTGATGAGAAAGTTTTACAAACCGCCCAAACCGTTCGAGAGATCCAGGAGACTTCCCAAACAGCCAGCATCCGTGTGACCATCCCCTATATAGCATCGGCCTACGGTACCCCCAACTGTCTGCAGTGTCATACCAATGTCAAAGAGGGTGATGTACTGGGGGCTATCAGTATGCGTTTTGATATCGGAGATGTACGGAACATCGGGGCTATGACGATTCTGAAAATCTTTGCGATCAACCTTGTTTTTATCATTATCGCACTTTATGTCATCAACCGCTATACACGTCCCTATATCGATCTTTTCGATCAGCTCAAACACTCTATTTTAAAAGCGCATACGGGAGACTTTAACAGCCGTCTGGAGAGAAACATCCCCAAAGAGGCTCAGGATGTTGTTGAAAGCTACAACTCCCTTTTTGATAAGATGGAAGACACCTTCGGCGAGGTCAAAAACTCGCTTGCCACCTTTGTCACCAAAATGGACTGCAATAAAAGTGACCCGCTCTATGAAGCCAACATGATTATCCATGAATTGGCAGATGTTTACCGGTTTAAAAAGACGATTGAGCTTGACCGTGATAAAGCGAGTATCTATAACCGTCTGGTCCATTTGCTGGAGATGAAATTCAAGGTCAAAAATTTCGCTTTTTATGAAGTCAACCACCTGCAAAAACAGCGAAAGCTCATCTATATTACGGGCAAAGATGAAAAAAGCTTCTGTACCCAGTTAAGTGAAAACAATGCGGGAGAGTGCCGGGCGTTCCGTACGGGAACGGATATTTTTTCAAGTGATTTTCCAAACCTGTGTGAACAGTGTACGAACAAGTCGATCAACTATATCTGTATCCCTTATCAGATCAATGAAAAGTCTTCACTTGTCATATCGATGTCAACATATGATATGGGTGAGTACAACCGTATCAATGAGAATGTCACTATCATCAAAAACTATCTTGAAGCGGCTAAACCGGTCATAGAGAGTAAGATCCTTATGGAGATCCTTAAAGACACTTCGGTCAAAGACGGTTTGACGGGACTTTATAACCGTAGATTTCTGGACGAGTTTATTGAAAAACTTTCTGCCCAGAACGGACGTAACCGCGTCGATTATGCGATACTTATGGTTGATATCGATTACTTTAAAATGGTTAATGACACATTCGGTCACGATGTGGGAGATCTTGTCATCAAACGTCTCGCAGAAGTCTTAACTGAGAATATCCGCTCATCTGATCTGGCGATACGTTTTGGAGGAGAGGAGTTCCTTGTAATGCTTCACAACCCTACCGAAGAGGGGGCTATGGATGTTGCACAAAAGATTCGTACCAGCTTTGAGGCTGTCTCCTTCCAGGTAGAGAGTGAGAGCATCAAAAAAACTGTCAGTGTCGGGCTTTCACTCTTTCCCAAAGATGCCGATTCGGTATGGAAGGTCATCAAGTTTGCCGACACGGCACTTTATAAGGCAAAAAATAGCGGAAGAAACCGGGTAGCACGGTTTAAACCGCAGGATTTTGAAGGGGAAAACTTTTAAAAATCGAAGATGTCATCGACATCTTCGGTTGCACTCTCCTGAGCCCGGGGATCTATGAGAGTCAGAATCGTCTGGCAATTGGAGATAATCGATTCATCCATAAAATGCAAAGAGGGTGCCCCTTCAAAAAAGAGCTTCTTCAGCCACTGTGTCATATCCTGGTTAAATGCCCCGCAAAGATCCCCAAGATCTTTTGAACGTTCTAAAAAACTCTCCAGATACTCTAAAAGTCCGTCTGCCATCTGATCGATATGCATCCCGATCGAGAAGCTCTCATGCGATCGGATAAGTATCTTTGCCATAGATTTGATATAGTGAATCATCATCAGGGCTTCATTTTGGGTAAATGAAGATTGTCCCAATATCAAGATCATGGAGTTGAACTCATTCATAAGCTCAATAAGCTCATCGATCTCGTAGTGATCCAAAAAGTCAAACAGATGCACCGATGCGCTGGAGTCGTCTTTGAATGAGACTCTTGCCCTGCTGTCAGCACTGCTTTGAGGCAAGATCTCATTTTCTACTTCCACGCTTGTTCCTGTACTCTTTTTTTCACCCTCTGACTTAGAGACTTTCGAAGCAAAAAAGGTATATTGGCGGTTTCCGATAAGGTATTTGATCTGGTGGTCTTTCTTTTGAACAATATCTTTGATCGCATCATAAGAGTACTCGGCCATATCCTTGATTGTGACGACGAAGGCATGCTCTGTCTCCTGAATATAGACAAAGATTGCACTGGAAGCCTTGGGAAGGCCATAGGAGACAACGGCATAGACCATACTCATCAACCGTTTAAACGGTTCAATATAGCATCGGCTTCGAGACTGTTCAAAAAAATAGTCCCAAAAACTTTTCAGGTCATTTTCATCGGTGATACTAAATGAGAGTCTGTGGATAAAATAGTTTGTCGGTGCCCGAAGAGGGGTCAGAGTAAAATAGATGCCGTGCTCCCCCTCCTCTTTGTAAACCGAAAAATCGCCCTGTGCGAACTCCTTAAGAGAGCGTTCATAACTTGAAGCAAGTTCTCGTGCTTCATCCAGACTCTTGGTTTCTATATAGGCAGGGAAAGGGTGTAGTTTATCCGAGAAAAAATTTTTTTCTATCTCTATTGTATGCAACAAATACCCTTACACTAAGATAGAAAAATTTTATACTCTAATCGATTTAATACAGCTTAATACAACAAAACCTATTTTTCTATATGAAAGATTTGCTGTTGAATCTGATACGTTTGTATCTTCTCTTCCTGTTCCCGGGTCACTTTCAGTTTCAGTGTAACTGTCGAGACATCATACTGTTTATCTTCGATCAAAACGTCCAACGATTCCAAAAAATGTTCCAGCTTATTGTGATGGGTGTATTGGACCGCCACGCAAAGCGGGTATTTTGATTCAAAAGGGTGAAGCTCTGCCGCTTCGATAACTGCCTTGGCTGCATCTCCATAGGCTCTAACCAGCCCTCCGGTACCCAGTTTGATACCTCCGAAGTAGCGGACGATGATCACTGCCGTATTGATCAGTTCACTGCCTCTGAGGACATTCAGTGTCGGCTTGCCTGACGTCCCTTTGGGTTCTCCGTCATCGGTACTGTACTCAACTGTCTGGTTAAATTCATTCAGCTTTCGCCAGGCCACAATAAAATGGCGGGCTTTGGGGTGCTCTTCTTTAAGCTTGGCCAAGGTTACATCAAGCAGACCGACCGGTACCAATGTGGCTAAAAACTTGGAACGCTTGACCTCGATATCAAAGTCATACCTTTTTTTTATTTCAAACAATATCAGTCAATTACCATCCGGAGATAAAGCGCCACAGAGGATTTTTCTTATGAAACTTCAACTTTTTGTCATGATTTCCGATACGGTAGGCTAGTTCAATACCGAATGAGACCTGCCGTTGTTTGGCATTGGCCCGTGTCACTTTCGCATAATTGGCGGCCTGGGCGAAATCTTCGGTCAAAAAGAGTGCCGAATCCGTCGCTGTCTGCTCTTTGGGACCGATCAGAGAGAAGGAGAAGTTGTCTCCCAAAAGCACTTTCTCTTTATGTCCGTTATAAAAGAATGTAAGCGACTGAAGCATAATATCTTCAGAACGGTTGTTGACAAATGTCGTCATCTTCTGATTGAAGACCACTTTGATATCAGGGTTTTTTGCTTCAAACTTGTGGGGATAGATATCCTCGACATCTTTACCTGTGACATTGATAATCACACGTTTATTCCCGGCTTCGTTACGGTTGACAAACTGGGGAGCTCTGACAGAGAGTGAGAAAGGACCCGACTTCATCGTTTTGGCACGTACCAGCGGATAGTAGGAGCTTCTTTTTCTAATCGTGCGTTTATAGGTGATCTCCTCTTTGGAAAACGCTTTTTTCCATGCTTCTTCTAAAGCCTTGGCTTTGTCGTGAAACGCTTCGTAGGCTACCGGAAACAACTTTTCTATCTCATCTTTATGATCCGCTTTTGACGGATAGTTCAGATCATTTTTCCCAACCCATACGATCTTTTCGTTATGAAGTTTTTCACCTTTATACAGACGGCTCAGATCATTGATACGGTATTCCAAACCGACTTTTTTGTAATCGGCCTCATACCCCGGTCTATACTCATCCAGATCTTTTTTCATGATAGCAATATGACGTTCGTTAGCCGAAACCAAGGCGTTATAGCGGATAAGCAATGCTTTTCGGTTGATGTTTTTTTCTACGATATCAATAATCTTATCCATACAGCCGTGAGCATCTTTTTCACCGCAAAACTTGGCTATGACGTCAGGGGAAGATGCCTGCAGCAGTCTGATATCGATATCACCGCCACGGTCTACGATCTCTTTGAGCTTAAACCCTGCGGCACTTTTTTCCATATTGACATAAAGCGTTTTGGGCGTATCGATAACTACCCGCTCTTTAGGACCGCCACACCCTTGAAAAAGTACGGTTACTGCAAAAACAGCTATAAAGCCGATCAGTTGTTTCATCTATTTATCTCCTCTGGTAATGTATAATACTAGCCAATTTCAGACTGACGACCATAAGTTTGTCCCGTATTATAAAAAAAAATGCAAAGGTTTACCAGTGTTAACACTTTTTATTACCCTTTTGATCGTTTTACTCTTAAGCCGGATGTTTCAAATGCACCTGAAGATCCCGTTACCGATCTCGATCCTGACACTGACCTACATCGTCTATTTGATTGTACCGCTACCTGACTTGGAAAGCAGTTTTGACCAGACACTTTTGATGCTTTTACCGATACTGTTGCTTCCCGATGTGATGAACTTTAAGATCAGTGATCTTAAAAAGTTCGGTGTTGCCATTTTTTACCTGGCCTTTATCGCCGTCATCCTCTCTATCATTGCCGGACTGCTTTTGGACACGCTTCTTTTTGCACCCTATCACCTGACGATAGGGATGCTTGTCGCACTTTTTGCCATGGTTTTGGCTACCGATGCTGTCAGTGTCAGTTCGGTATTTTCGCAATTCAAACTGCCCCACTCTCTCAAAGTATTGACCGAAGGGGAGAGTCTGTTTAATGATGCTACGGCCGTCATCGCATTTTTCTTTATCGCGCTGCCGCTGATTAGCGGAGAGAGTGTGACCCCGACAGCTGTCTCCTTCACACTCCTAAAAGTGATGCTTCTTTCTACCCTTATCGGTCTGATCGTTGGGTATGCCGCACAGTTTCTCATGCGCTTTTTACATGAGACGATAGATGAGTTTATCATCATTTTGCTGACTGCTTATACCGCTTTTGCCATTGCAGAGTCACATGCGGTACACGTATCCGGCATCCTGGCCCTTATCGTAGCCGTTATGACACTGAAGTTTTTCATCAACCGATCTTTGGGACTTTTTGACGATCACAACCAGACACTCTCCAACAGTGAACAAAAGCTTTTTAAAAGTGCGGGGCTGAAGACCATTACCACGAAAGTACGACTGGAACAGAACAAAGAGATGATTACGATCTTCGCCTTTTTTGCCAATGCCCTGCTCTTTTTCTCTTTGGCACAACTGATCCACCTCGAACAGATTGTGATCTACTGGAAAGAGATTGTAGGACTTTTTATCGCAACAACACTTATCCGCGCTATTATGATGCTTAAATTTGCATTTATTTCACGCCAGACACGTCATATTATCGATATCAACTACCGCTGGTGGAGTGTACTTACCTTTGCCGGGATCAAAGGCGGACTCTCCATGATCATGGTGCACTCGCTACCCGACTCATTTGTATATAAAAGCATGTTTGAACATATCGTCATGGGGGTCATCATACTCTCCATTTTTGTCTATGCAGCGGTATTGATACTGATCATTTCAAATTTCAAAGAGAAATTCGAAAAAGATATTGAACTTGAAAACCATTAAGGAGTCCGTGTGACTATTTTTCAAAAGATAAAAAACTATTTCCGTTCGGCTTTTAGAGAGATTATCGTCTATCACAACAGTTCACTGGAGTTTCGTGCCAAGCTTTTTGCGATTGTTGCCGGAGCTTCTCAACAGATGACGCCTGAAGATGAGCAGATCATCATGAATGCGGCGCTGGATATCTATAATGATGATGAAAACCGCGCGATGACACTGTGGCTTGCGACACAGGAGTATTATGAGAAGATCAAAGAGGATAACAACCTGGGCGTTGACGAACTTGCCAAAGATATTATGAAGCTTCTAAAAAGAAACCACCGTTTTGTCCATAAGATCAATACCGATTACCTTATGCCGCTGGTACATGCCCAACCGGATCAAGATACCCGGGACTATCAAATCCATATCATTGATTTTCTTGATACATTGAAAAAAGAGGCCATCAAAGAGATGGAGCTCAAGCATAAGTATAAACAGACAGTCCCCACACCCTAAAGGGGTTTGAGTATCTCTTTTCTATCCTCATAGATTTTCGCATCCAAAAAGAGTTCGACCTTCCCCTGCGGGATCTCTTCGACTACGACCAACGGTGAAAGAGAGTAAAAGTCCAAAAGTTCTTGGCGCAGTTGCACCTCTTTGTCAAACGAGGGGGGCGAGAAGTAAAGCTCCCGGATAGTAGCAAAACTGCTTCGCATCTTTTTATTATAAAACTCTCTGCTGATAAAGATTACCTCTTCCCTGTTAAGATAATGCAAATCATCTACACTTTTTTCTATACGCCCCTGCGTCTTTTCTCTGGGAAGTTTTGAATAGGGCAGGATATGTGCCCATGTAAACTTTTTATCTACAAGAAGTTTTGCAGACAAGAGCCTGTAGTTGAGAAACTTCTGTTTGACGATCTCATAAGCGGCACCCTCTTCTTCCATATCCATACGGCTCTCATAGAGTCTCAAACGCTCTTCAATGGAGGCGGGCATAACCCTTTGGTCTACCGAAGAGAGCATCTCATCCATCAGCTGATCCTGCTGCTTGCGCTGCATCGTCAATCCGTAGATGCATCCGCAATAGTCCTGACGGTAAAGCTTCTCCTCTTTGGTCACACGTGCCTGATCCTGTGTCCCCCCGTCGGAACGGTAATCTACAGCTATGAACTTTACTCCGTGATCTTTATAAAACGCTTCACCGACCCGTTTAAGCTGCTCCTGCGACTTTAAAGGGCTGACCAACAGCGTCGTTGTCATGCTTTTTTCACCCAGTTCCAAGGCTTTTTGAGCACTCACTTCAAAACGGCGGTCAAAACAGACTTCACAGCGTGCCCCTTTTTCCGGCTCTTTTTCCAGCCCACGGACAAGCTCTAACCAGGTCTCAAAATCATATTCACCTTCAAGTAACTCGATCCCCAGATTTTTACAGCTTCTTTGTACATCCAGGTAGCGCAATCGATACTCACTGTAGGGATGGATATTGGGGTCATAGAAAAAAGCGGTAAGTTTTTCGCGGGGATACTCTTTTTGGAGCTTTTGGAGAAAAAAGTGGCTGTCGACAGAACAGCAAATATGTACCAACATCTTTAGGATCTCCTCATCTTCTCTATTTCGAAGAATACCTCAAGGGGTGTTAATTTTTCTTAAAAACCCAGGCTAAAATT
>JBFEYF010000028.1:0-14510 GCA_041562295.1 Sulfurimonadaceae bacterium | reverse complement strand
TTGAGCTCTTTGACCGACGTATAGGCCAAGGCGGCACCGACACCCGAAAAGATCCCCAGCAGGTCATACCTGCTAAAGGTCAATCCTCCGCCCGTGATAAAGACGATCCCGCAAAAACCGATAAAGAGTGCCAGCCACCCTTTGAAACTGAGCCTTTCGTGCAGGAACAAAAAAGCAAATACGGCCGTAAATATGGGAGAGGTCTTCGAAAAGGTCATTGCATCGGCCAAAGGGATATGGGCGATATTGTAAAAAAAGGCCAGCAAGGCCAAAAACCCCATCAAACCTCTGAAAAAGAGTAAAAAGGGTTTTCCCCCCTCACTTTGCAGCGGAAGACGCCACACCGTCGCGACGATAATGAAGACACCGAAGACGTTACGGAAAAAGACGATCTCGATCGAAGGCAGATCGGAACTGAGCATCTTGGCAAATGCCCCCATGAGTGCAAAAAGCAGTGAGGCAAAAAGCATATAGAGTATCCCTTTGTCTATCAGTAACAGCCTTTGGTACACGCCTATCCCTTAATTTTTTCGCCATTATATCATTATCATCTCCCGGCGTGAACAGGCTATAATAACGGCATCACATTTTCCCACCAAAGGCAGATCATGGACTTTTTTGAAGAGACGATCTATTTTAACAACTCATTATTGGAGTGGAGCTACTTCGCTGCGGCACTGACACTCACCTTTTTATCGGCGAAACTGATTTCCCGTACTCTTATCAAAATTTTAGACAAAGCGGCAAAAAAGACAGAGAACAAGATCGATGATGCGGTGATCAGCCTTATCCGTTCTCCGCTACAGTTTACCCTTCGCGTACTGGGTATCTATCTCTCTGTAGTCATTATCAGACTTCCCCAGACTCTAGAGACCTTTATCTACAACCTGCTCGATTCGTTAATCATCTTTGCCGTATTTTGGGTACTTCACAGCAGTATCGATATGTTTGAACAGTCGATGCAAAGACTGGGCAAAGAGAAAGAGGGTCACCGCTTTGCCAAAAAACTGAGTACCGAAATACTCAATTTCGTCTCCAAAGCGATCAAAGTCTTTATCGTCCTGCTTGGCGGTATGTCGATCCTGCAGGAGTGGGGGCTTAATGTCAGCGGCTTTATCGCCTCACTGGGTCTGGGAGGTCTAGCTTTCGCCTTGGCGGCAAAAGATACTGCGGCCAACCTTTTCGGATCACTTGTTATCCTTGCAGACAAGCCCTTTAACGTCGGGGACTGGGTACAGACCCCTGATGTGGAAGGAACCATCGAAGAGATCGGTATACGCTCCACCAAAGTACGCACCTTTGCCCAGGCACTGGTCACCGTTCCCAATGCACAGCTGGCCAATTCGTCTATCATCAACTGGTCCCGTATGGGAAAACGGCGCATCAAGACAACGATCGGCTTAACCTACAGCACTTCGACACAGCAGATCGAACAGATCCTCGAAGATCTCAAATCCTACCTTAAATCGCATGAGGGGGTCGACCAGGAAGCTTTTTATATCAATTTTGAAGGTTTCGGAAGCAGCAGTCTTGATATCTTCTGCTACTTCTTTACCAAGACAACCAACTGGGGAGAGTTTATGAATATCCGTGAAGAGATCTTTTTAAATTTCATGCAAATTATCGAAACCAAAAACGGCGCATCTTTCGCCTTCCCAAGCCGCTCACTCTATATTGAACAAGGTTCGTTGCAGTAGTGGAATATTCACGTATCTGATTATTTTACAACAGCCGTAAAAAGATAGATTTAAGTTTTTTAGTGCAATAATGGTTTCACCTTAAAATAAATAAAGGAGTACCAATGAATAAGACTCTTGGTAGTATTACTTTAGCGGCACTTGCTGCCTTTGGTTTTGTCGGCTGTGGCGGCGAACAACCTAAACCTAAGACTGATTGGGACAAATGTATCGAACAGGGCGTGGAAGCTCCACCATGGGTTTGTTCTCCGGATGTAGCCGGTGGTATCGCAGCAGTCGGTACAGCATCTAAAAGTCCTGCAGGACCAGGTTTCCAGCGTCAGGAAGCTATGGCTAGCGGTCGTGATGCACTGGCACGTCAGATCAGCGTTAAAGTTAAGAATATGTTCAAAAACTTTACACAGCAAACTGGTGTAGGTGATGCTGCGACTGTAGACAAACTTTCTGCAAACGTATCTAAGCAGATCGCGAACCAGACACTAGCAGGTAGTAAACAAGCTAAACGTTGGATGGCTCCGGACGGAACAATGTACCTTCTTGTTGTACTTGATCCAACTGCAGCTGTAGAAGCTACTAAAGCAACGGTAAAAACATCTCTACGTAACGAGCAGGCTCTATGGCAGCAGTTCCAGGCTAAAAAAGCGAACGCTGAACTGGATGCTGAGATCGAAAAAGAGATGGGTCAAGCTTCTAAACTTCAGTAAGCACCTCTTATCTTCCCTCCGGGGAGATATACGAAAGGTTTGATAAAGCTTTTCCTATATCTCCAATGCTGAAGGTCTTTTTATATGAAAGTTCTGTTACTCTCCCTTTTTGCCCTTATCTTTTTAGCAGGATGCGGTTCAAGCACACAGCCAAACCCCAATGCCAAACCTAAATGGACTATATTTCCGCCTAACGACGGTAAAGTTTACGGTTTAGGCGTAGCACCGATACATGTAAGCGGTCGTCTTAATATGCAGCGGGCATCGGCTATCTCCCAGGCCATTGATGAGATCGCACGCCAAAAAGGTGTCAAAGTCAGTAACACCTTGGAACGCATCCAAAAAGTTGTCGGCGGAGCCTCTTCCAGCGCGATGCGTAACTACTCGATCCAAAGCGTAGACGGCCAGACCGTCAAAGCAGTCATTAAAGACTTTTGGCAGGATCCTTACGACAAACGTATCTATATCCTGATGATGGAGCAGTAAGATGGTTGCCCGGCTGCTTGCACTCTCTTTAACCACGCTCTTATCACTGCAGGCAGAAAGTTTTAACGATTTTCTAAACAGTGACGAACAGCAGTTCAAAGATGAAAAACAGAAGTTTGAAGATGAAAAGAAGAAGATCGATGAAGAGTTCAATGCCTACAAAAAAATCGTAGACGAAGAGTTCAACGCCTACAAAAAAAGCCTAGGCAAGTTCTGGGATGAGCCCGAAACATCTACCCAGAAAAGATGGGTAGAGTACACCAAAGATATGAAAAACCGTAAAGTGGTCGATTTTGAGAAAAATACGATTACCATCGATGTCCATGCCAAAGATGACAAACAGGCCCAGGTGGCCATAGCCAAGGCTCTTGTCGATACGGTAACCAAAGACACCAAACAGGCATTTGATGATGACCAGCTCAGCCAGCGAATAGAAAAACGTCTTAAAAAAGCGAAAAAAGCGCCTATTGCGCGCAAACAGATCCTCGCACCTCTGATCTTTAAGACTCCGCCTTCAACACGTGAAGTTGTCGCTTATGCCAAAAAACAGATCACTTCAAAGCGGGTCAGACAGGTACGATCAAAGATCCCCCAACTCAAACACTATTCCGTAACGATTCCTATGCCCGGCAGAAATACGATGCGCAAAGCCCAGGCCTATTTAAGCAAGGCGCGCGAAGAAGCCCGTAAATATAAGATCCCGCTTTCCGTAGTTATGGCTGTCATTCAGACCGAAAGCGGCTTTAATCCGATGGCACGTTCTCATATCCCGGCATACGGTTTGATGCAGATCGTTCCGCGCAGTGCCGGCCGTGATGTTTATCACTACCTCTACAAAAAACGCCGTCTTCTCTCTCCCTCGTTTTTATATAACTCGGACAACAACATAAAAATGGGTACCGCTTATTTAAGTATGATCTACTATAAATATCTAAAAGCCATTGATAACCCTCAAAGCCGTCTTTACTGTACGATTGCTGCATACAATACCGGAGCGGGTAATGTGGCACGCGCTTTTTCCGGAACGACAAATCCCTATAAAGCGGCACCGAGAATCAACCGCATGAGTCCCAACCAAGTCTACAACCACCTCAAAAACAACCTGAAATATGCCGAAACACGCCACTACATCCAAAATGTCAGCAAACGTGCCGCCATCTTTTCCAAAGCACTGAACTAGCCTCTCTTTAAAGGGGCCTGCGGCTCCTTCACAGCTTGCCGATAGGAATAATCCCTTTTTTACGCTATTATTTCATTATGAAAAAAATAGCAATTATAGGCCGACCGAATGTCGGAAAATCCTCATTTTTTAACCGAGTATTACGTAAAAACGATGCCATCACCTCAGATCTGGCTGGCACAACCCGTGATACTAAAAAGCGTATCGCCTCGATCTTTGACAAGCAGGCAGAGATGGTTGATACCGGCGGTTTGGATAAGGGGAACGAACTCTTTGACAAGATCAAGGAGATGTCGCTTAAAGCCGCATACCAAGCGGATATCATTATCTTTATGGTCGACGGACGTACCATTCCGGAAGATGAAGACAAAAAACTTTTCTACCAACTGGAATCGATGGGCAAAGATGTCGCGCTGGTTGTGAACAAACTTGATAATGACAAGCTGGAAGAGAATATCTGGGAGTACCACTCTTTTGGTACCGATAATATTTTTGCCATATCCGTAGCACACAACCGCCGTATCACCGCTTTGTTAGAGTGGCTTTACAGTAAGATCCCCGATGAAGATATCGTCAAAACAGAAGAGGATGCGCCTCAGGAAGAGGAGGAGCTTTACAACTGGGATGAGCTTGAAGAAGAGGATGACCATTTCGATATTCTTGACGAGAATGCCGAAGTCAAAGAACTTACCGATGCCGAGATCAAAAAACTTGAAGACATCGAGCGTGCCAAGGCGATCAAGGTAGCTATTATCGGCCGTGTCAATGTCGGTAAAAGCTCCCTGCTTAATGCCCTGCTGGGTGAAGAACGTTCCGTTGTAAGCGACATGGCCGGTACCACGATCGACCCGATCGATGAGACCATTACCCACAATGACAAGCAGGTCACCTTTGTCGATACGGCAGGTATCCGTAGCCGCGGTAAGATCGTAGGTATCGAGCGGTATGCTCTGATGCGTACGGAAGCTATGCTCAAAGAGGCTGATGTCGCCCTGTTAGTCCTGGACTCAAGCGAAGAGTTTAAAGACCTTGATGAAAAGATCGCAGGTCTGGTCGACAGAAACCGCCTGGGGTGTCTGATCGTACTCAATAAGTGGGATTTGACCGATAAAGATTATGAAAAGGCCAAAGAGAAGATCCGTAACCGATTCAGATTTTTGCATTATGCTCCGATCATCACGATCTCGGCATTGACCAAGATGCGTGTACACAAGCTGATGGACTATATCATCAAGATCAATGAGAACTATTCTCAGCGTATCTCCACCAGCCGCATCAACGAAGTGATCGAAAAAGCGATCCAGCGCCACCACCTTCCGTCACCGGGAGGGCAGACGATCCGTATCTATTTCGCGACTCAGTATGATATCCGTCCGCCGCAGATCGCATTGATCATGAATAAGCCGCATCTGCTGCACTTCTCCTACCGACGTTATCTGACCAACAAACTGAGAGAGTCTTTTGATTTTGAAGGGACACCGGTACTGTTTAAAGCGAAAAAACGGGGAAGCTCGGACGACGAAGAGTAATAGAAGTAAAGATCTCCAAGCAAGAGGCTTGGAGCATTCCATTAAAACGGTCTGACTACCGCCAAAATCACAATCCCGATCATCATCAGTGTCGGGATCTCGTTTAAAATCCTGTAAAACTTCCCATCCTTGACCGGCGCATTCTCAGCTAAAAAACGTACCGTTTTGCCCAGATAGAAAAAGTAGCCGATCAACAAAACCACGATCGTCAGTTTGGCATGCAGCCAGCCACCGGTTGTAAACCAGTTCACTTCACTCAAAAAGATCAGCCCCAGACCGCTTAAAAGCGTCGCCCAGAATGCGGGAACACCGATATATTTAAAAAGTTTGTACTCCATGACACGTACCACATCTACAAACCCCTCATTATCGGCACGCTCTGCGTGATAAACAAAAAGGCGCGGCAGATAAAAAAGCATCGCGAACCACGTGATAACAGACATTATATGAAAAGCTTTTAACCAGATCATCTTAATTTTCCTTAGATAAGAGTTGGGGTAATTGTACCACAGGCAAAGGCCCGGTCTCATATGAGATAAAACGCCTGATCCCCTGGGGTTCGTTCTTGTTGCCGTGAAGCAGTACGATACTGCCGTTTCGGATCCCTTCACCTTTGGCCAGCCAGGCACGGCTGCCGACAGGTATCAACCCGTAATGGGTGACCAGCCTTTTGACTTTTTGCGGTGTTGAGACCAAGCCCGCATAACGGTAAAAGATCGAAGGGAGCAGATCAGCTTCCAGCAGCTTCTTTTCAAGATCGGTGATCTCCCTGTCGGCATCGACACCGGGAAGATTGATGAAATTCTTCTCTACAGCAACGTGACGCTCATAAGGGTGCTCATAGCCGTGGTTCATCCAGGTAACATTCAGACCACCTTCAACTGACCAGCTTTTGAGTTCATTAAAGGCTTGAGAGTGTTTCTCGATCCAGCGTCCTGTAATGCTGAGTGTCACAGGATAGCCTCTTCGGCGTTTGATCAGTTCCAAAAAGAAGGGACGTTCATAACCGCTTTTGGATGAGGGGCAAAGATCTACCGTGACACTGAACCCCTGTGACGATCCGGCTGTAATACCTGCATTTTGAATGGTCTTTCGGTTGGTCAGCGCCTTTTGTTTTAACCGACTGTAGCTACTCTCGCTGCATTCTACTTTTTTCTCATACGTTTTAAAACGTTTGGTTTGCAGGGTAGTGTTATCTACCGCAAGGTAGAAGTGCTCTTTGTTTTGCATAAAACTTCTTAAGAGCGTATACTCACGCTCTTTAACTGTCACGCAACCGCTCTCTACCTGATACTGATGGACCTCGGCCATGCCGATGACCGGCAGAAACATCAAAAGACTACGCCACACCGTAAAGCTCCTTGCGCATCAAAACAGCCTGGGCCCATCGGCGGTGCGGAACCGTCTCAAGCATCATCCCGTTATGGCTGATTAAGGCGGAAGCGTCCTTCTGCGTCACTTTCAATGCACTCTCATACTCATCAAGCGTGGGTCGGTAGAGACGATTAACCGCTTCGACCTGCGAAGGGTGGATCAGCGTCTTTGAAAAAAGTCCCATGTTAAGATCCTTTACCACCTCATCGCCAAAACCTTCACCGTTCTTAAAGCAGGTAAAGACAGGGGCCGAAATATTAAATCCTTTTGGCTTGAATCTCAAAACCAGTGTCGAAAGCAGCTGTACCACAGCCGGCAAATCATAAAGTGTCTGATCACACCGGCGCTTTAGTCCCAGACGGCTTGAGATATCCTCTCCACCGAAACGAAGTGACAATATCATATCAAAATGGCGGGAAAAGAAACGCTCCATCTGGGAAAGCTTTTTGGGTTCAAAAAGCTCTGCACTCTCCAGTACCGGCATCACCCAAAAAGGTTGGGACTTTAACACTCTGAAATAGGGTTGCATATTGGTCGTATCACATTTGGCCAGGACAAACCCGTCTATCTTTTCAATTCCTTCCAGACGCAGCAACGCTTTGAGGTGTTTGACAGAACGCGGACGTACAAAAACGAGTAACGCTTGGTTCAAACTCTCCTTCAAAAGCCTTTCAAAAGCTTCATGTCCCGCTTCCAGCTCCGCTGAAGCGATCGCATCTTCAAAATCGATAATGACACTTTTTAAACCCGGTATCTTCCCCGAACAGACGACAGGCAACAAATCTTTATGTGTCGCGGGCAGATAGAGCGATCCGCCCAGATGATAGGGGGTAATATCACGTTTCATGAGATTAGCAAAGCAGAGAGCAGACCGATAAGCCCGCCAAAGACGCCACCCCAGACGACCAGCCATCCCAAATGCTCGCGGATGATTCTCTGGATCATCTTTTTGACCATCTCGGGTGTCAACTCTTCCAGACGTGCCAATACGAGGGATTCGATCTTGACAAACCACTGATGGGAACTCTCGGTTCCGATGAGATGTTCACGAATCAGTGCGGCGAACTGCTCCTCTTTGGAGATCTCTATCATCTTTTGGCGCATCTTTGTCTCAAACGGTTCCTGAAACTGCCGCACCATCTTCTCCCCGCCGAACATACCCAGCATCCCGCCGATAGATGAGCTCATAATCATCTCTACCAGACCTTCAAATGCGGGGTGAAGGTCGACACGCTCCAAAACTGGAGTCAGATCGATACCCTTTTTGGATTCATGGCGTGTGAACTTTTCGATATGCTCTATCGTTAAAAACTCCTGCATGATCATATCGGCAATCGATGCTTTAAAGGCATCAAAGCGCAGTGTAATCACACCGGACCCATACAAAAAAGGCACCCTTTCAAACAGCATGTGGATCGCCAATGTATTGGTCAAAGCACCCGAAAGCGCAAAAAGCCCTACCGCGAGCAGATAGCTTCCGGCCGGGCCTTCAAGCATAAGAGCAAGCAGGGTCACACCCAGTGCGATACCGTTGGTCAGATAACTTTTATTTAGCTGCATGATGCGCCTCTCCCAGAAGATCGGTTCCCTGATAATATTTCTCTTTCATCCTTTCCACGCTCAAACGTTCTGCCCGTCCGCTGATCTCATGCATCGCCCCCTGATACTCCAGGATCACTTTCAGATCGAAATAGCGCTTATCTTCCGCATCTTTGGCCATAGAGTGTTCACACTCATGATATTGGCCGGCCGGAATCACGACGGGCATATCGTCCAAAGGGATAATCATCTCGCCGTCAATCTCTATAAATTTAGGCGTCACTTCGACAGGCCCCTCCCCTTCATTGATCAAAAAGAGTGCCGTCTCCCGAAAGATATGACGCCGGTTGCTTGTCTGGCGTGCGGCTTCGGTAAGCGGTGCCGGTGTATCTTTTTTCAGTGCCTCATTACTTAATGTCACTACCGTTTTTACTAAAAGTGCGGTATCTTCAAAGCGGCTTTCAAACTCAAAAAAAGGTGAGAAAAGGACCCGTCTGTCATCCTCATCCAAAAAAATCATACCGTTTTTTGATGCACGCCGAAAGGGGACAATGATCTTGCTCAACAGCCAGGTAAGCGCTATAAGCGGCAGTATCAAAAGTGTCAATATCGGGTATAAAAACTTCATATCAATCCTTTACAAAATTGTACCAAACAAAATTTAAACAGATAACATCTCCCCGGCTTCTCTTTGGATTTCAATCGATTTTCGCTATGATTGGAGTAAAGTAAGAGGTAGTATCTATATGTCACACTTTCAAGCGAATGATGCTATATTTGAAACCTTCAAAGACCAGTTCGTCTCTGATGTCCAGCAGATTGAACCTTTAGTACTATCGCTTGTACACCCGGGGAATTTCGACGAAAGTATCAACAACCTCTTTAGAATCTATCATAACCATAAAGCCTTAAGTGCCTTTTTAAATATCACGCCGATCCACAAAGTGACAGAACGGGTCGAAAACATTCTCAATCATATCCGCGAGTCCAAAAAGATCCATGACCAGACGGAGATCGACTGGCTCTTAGCCGTAGCCGACCAGATGCAGACATGGGCCGATGAACTTGAGTTGGGCGTATCGGAACTCTCCTTGGCAGATCCCGAGATCTTTACCATGCTCAAACTCAGAGAGAAAAAGGCCTCGATCAATCAAAGCCTGCGTCATCTAAACCTGCTCTACCTTGAAGAGAACCTGCATCAACCCCAAAGGTATCTGCCGGTATTTGACAAGATCTTTAAAAAAGTGACCCATATGCCCTCTACCGAACGGCTTATCGCCACTGTAGTGGCCGCCCAGCCTGATCTGATCATGATCAGTGATACTTTTATCAACCCCCAGACACTCTCTGTGCTTTTTAAGGCAAACGGCAAACGGGAAGTACCGATGATCGCCCTGACACAGAACAATCAACGTAAACACCTGGTCAAGCTTATCAACCAGGGCGTCCACTACTACCTTCACCGGCCCATCGGCAGCAACCCGCTCAAACGGACCCTTTACTCGATCGTCAAATCACACTACACCAAAAAGAAGGTGATCATCTCCACTAAAAAGATCCGCAACTTCATCGACAACCTCGACCCCCTAAGCGATACGCTCAAAGAGATACAGCGTATCTGTGATGATCCCGGCAGCGCCATTACCGATCTGATCAAGGTGGTCAAAAAAGACCCCGTGACAAGCGGTATCATACTCAACGCAACAAAGTTTCCGATTTATGGGCTGAAGAACATCACCTCTATCGATCAGGCCGTATCGACCTTCGGCAAACGTACTGTCAAAGCCCTGACACTCAGCGGATTAAGTCAGCAGCTCCAACCTGCTGATTTTTCGATGTACGGCATGGACGAAAAGAGGTTTTTGGAGATCGCCTATCTTCGTATGCGACTGATGTCCACCTGGATGGGAAAAGTCAATCCCGAACGCATCGATATACTCTCCATTTCGGCACTTTTAGGAAATCTGGGACAGATGCTGATCGCTAAAGAGATCTCGGCACAACATGGAGAGAAAGCGTTTTTTACCCTCCTGCAAGATAGAGGCCCAACCGCTGCGGAAGAGACGATCCTGCAGACAAATACCACAGCCGTTACCGCCGATATCCTCTACTACTGGCAGATGCCCAGCGAGCTGGTAGACTCCATCTCCTATTCCGATGCCCCGATGGAGGCTGTCGAGGAGATACGCTTTTTGGCCCTTGCAAACCATATAATTTATTCACTTATACCGATAAATTCAGCTGATATTTTGCCGCTACACCCTACAATTCGCCTATTAATGAAAGAGGCCGCTTTGGACGTTGAGACGCTGGAGGAGGCTATCAAAGAAGTGACTCTACAAAAGGAAAAGCTATGATCAAAGAAGAAGATTTTCTCAAAACCGAGAAGTGGCTAAGCGATGCCGAAATCTTTACACTTTTGCAAGGCGTATCCTATATTATCCTTGCCGAACCGAACTTTGCCGAAGGGGCATCAACCACATCGCATTTTACGATCTTTTTTAATACCCAAGAAGAGATTCCCGATGATATCACCCAGCAGATCCTGGAAAAGTTTGCCCAGGAGCACACCCTTTATGATATCGAGAACTTTCAGCACATGCTGGCGGATGTCGCCTTTGCGGCCAATAATCAGGAGACTCCGATGCCTATGGTGATTAATCACCAGGCCGAACACACCCCCTACGAAGAGGGAGCCGGATCTGTTAAGAACTATATCTTTGCTTTTAATGCGAACTTTAAAGAGGGGTTTGAAAAGACCCTTGAGGGCTTTTCCGGCTGGAGCTACGTCAGAGGCTAAATGTAGTCATAAAGCGAAGCTTCGCAAAGCTTCTCGATATCCGCCACCTCTTTGGCGATCTTACTGCTTAAATTTTTATGCCCCTTGTCTGTAACCAGAATATTATCCTCGATACGTATACCGATACCCCGAAGTGCTTTAGGGACAGAGCTGTCACTGCTATCCAAATAGATACCCGGTTCGATCGTCAGGACATCCCCTTCGGCAAACGCGATTTCCGTATCATCCGGATTTTTATAGGCTAAGGGGTCATGTACATCCAGCCCCATCCAATGACCGATACCGTGGGGATAGTAGGGTTTATACAACTCCTTTTCTACCGCTTCATCCAATGAAGTCTTGATGATCTTCTGATCGATCATCAGCTGGGTCAGCTCTTTAATCGCATAATCAGAGAGTGCCGAGCGCATTACACCGGGCTTGATCATCTTAATAACCTGTTTTTGCACATCAAGAACCGCTTCATAAAGCTCTTTTTGAACCGGACTGTACTTCCCGTTAACCGGAAAAGTTCGCGTTATATCGCTGGCATACAGGCGGTATTCGCATCCGGCATCCATCAATAACAGCTCCCCGTCTCTAAGACGGTCGCGGTTCGATATATAATGCAGTGTATTGGCATTATTGCCGCCTGCAACGATTGTCGTATAGGCATCCCACTGCGCACCCCTGGATTTAAAGATATACTCAACCAGTGCCTGGATCTCATACTCATGTTTGCTGCTGTTGGCCGATGCCATTGCGGCATGGTGCGCGACCTGCGTTATCTCCAGCGCCTTTTTTATCGCCGTGACTTCCCAGCTTTGCTTGTAACGTCTGAGTCTAAAAAGTGGCTGGTTAATGTCGACATGCTCTGAAGGGAACAGATGTCCCTCACGACCCGATCTCAGTTTGGCAAGTGATAGTGTCAAAGTCCCGATCGGCTCGTCGACCGTATGGTAAAGCTGTCTGGTACCGCGAAGCAGTTCGGGAAGTTTTTCTTCGAACTCGGGCGTGGCATACGCGGCATCGACGTTAAGATGTTTGACCGCTTTTTTTACACCCAGAAATTTACCTTCCCACATCTCTTTGGCCGGATCTTTGGGATGGACAAAGATGACCGCTTCAGTATGCTGGTCCTTTTTTGTCATTACAAGATAGGCGTCAGGCTCTTCAAATCCGGTCAGATAATAGAAGTTGCTATCCTGGCGGAAAGGGAAGTTGGTGTCATTAGAACGCTGTTTAGGGTCAGCTGATCCGATGACTACGGCACTGTTATCTTCCAAAAGTTCAAAAAGTCGTTCTCTGTTATGAAAAAAATTCAAATCTATTCCTTTTCGTTAATTATCTGCTATAATCGTTAGATGGTAAATAGATAAATTAAAAAGTTGTACTCATGGATAAAAAAAGTTTTATCAGTACTAAAAGCATACCAAGTTTTACTATTTTTCTCCCTATAATCTCGCTGCTTTCGATAACACTTTTTGTCCTTTTAATGATCACCAATATCAAAAATGAGCTGATCGAAAAAGAGAAACACTCCTTTCATGAGAGCTACGATTCCAGTATCCAGCGCCTTTTAAAAAGCCGCGTCGATCAGGCTGTTACACAGATCGAGACCATCCTTGAACTGGAACACAGCAACCATACCCAGAACATGCTCTCTCTTTTGGATGATGAGATCCTTCACTATAAAAAGAACTCTCACCGGGCTCAAAAAACACATCTCCATGCCAAAAAAGAGAACGATGCACTCTACAGGGTCAGGATCTTCGATAAAGGGGTTGCACTCTCCCAGGTATGTCAGGCACTAGGGATAGACAACTGTCCTCAAACCGTACCCAAACAAGGGGGGTGTATCTCCCCCGGGGGCAAACATAAGTTTCATGCGAAGCGACACTGCGTCTACGCCAAAGAGTTTGACAGCCGCTACTTTACCGTAGCACTTAATCTCAAAAAGTTTTTACGTAAGCACGCCTCTGAGATCTTGAAGATCTTGGAAAAAGTGCGCTTTGACAAAGGGGAACACTTCTTTATCCACCGTCTGGACGGTACGGTACTACTGAACCCCGACAACAAGCAAAGCGTCGGAAGCAACTACTTTAATATTTCCGATAAAAACGGGGTGAAGGTCCACCAGCAGCTGCTTCAAGATAGCGGCCAGGGTGTCTATGTCCAAGCCCTATCCCAAAAAACCGGTACCGACATCTACTCTGAAAAACTCTATTACGGCCGTATCTACCCATCTCTGGGATGGATCATCGCCACCGGGGTCTTTCATGATGAGATCATCACCGCGACCCAAAAGATCCAGGAGAAAAAACAGCTCTATTTCGAATCGAAGATCAGAGAGATGCTTATCATTATCGTCATCGTCTCCACCATTATCCTGCTGCTCTCACTGATCATAGCCAAGATCATCAACCGGATCTTTAGCAAATTCAAAAGCCATATCGAAGAGCAGAATCAGGCACTGAGAAACTTCAATAAAGAGCTTACAGATAAGGTGGCACAGAAAACCAAAGAGCTGCAACGCAGTGAATCCCGTTACCGGACGATCTTTGAACGCTCCAAAGACGCCGTTTTTATCCTTGAGGAGGGAAAGGTATCCTACTGCAACGAGACGACACTGAAAATGTTCGGCATCCATTTGAAGTCCTCGATCCTGGGTATGCCTATGACACAGTTTTTCCCGACCTATCAACCTGACGGCAACCATACCGAACGGCTTTTTAATGACTACCTCACTATTACGACGACTCTGGGACACAGCCGTTTTGAATGGCTGGCCAAAAAAACTGACGGAAGGACCTTCTATGTCGATATCTGGCTGCAAAGCATCGAGCTCGAAGGCAAAAAAAGTATCCACGTCGTACTGCGGGACATCGACTTTCAGAAAAAAGCGCAGGAGAAGATCAAAGAGCAGCATAAAGAGCTGATGGCGCTTAATGAGAGCCTGGAAGAGCGTGTTGATGCCGAAGTTCAAAAGAACCACGAAAAAGAGCAGCTGCTTCTACACCAATCCCGCCTGGCCCAGATGGGGGAGATGATCTCCATGATCGCCCATCAGTGGCGCCAGCCGCTCAGTGCGATCTCTACCTCCTCTGCCAACCTCAAACTCCAGATCGAACTGGACCAGTATAACAGTGAAAACTTCAAACAGGGGCTTGATAATGTCGACAACTATGTCCAACACCTCTCGCAAACCATCAACGACTTCAG
>JBFEYF010000027.1:0-14586 GCA_041562295.1 Sulfurimonadaceae bacterium | reverse complement strand
GCTTCATCAGTCAGCTTCTGTGCCAACGCATAGCTTTGTTCGACACAGCCATATTTTTTTAGCTCTGCAAGGATCCACGCACTCTCGTCCTTATCGATCTCTTGTGCATGCGCAGATTCCAGGCGGTTTTTATCTTCGATTTTGCGGTGCAAATAGATATAAGGAAGCGTCACCTTCCCTTCGCGGTAATCATTAAGTACCGGCTTACCCAGTGTAGCCTCGTCACTGGTAATATCCAAAATATCATCGATGATCTGAAAGGCAAGTCCCAGATTCTTCCCGTAAATAGCATAGGAGTCTTTGGGCTTTCCGACCAAGAGTGCCGAACAGGCTGTCGTCGCTTCGATCAGGGAAGCCGTCTTTTTATAGATCATGTCGATATATTTGGCTTCATCCTCATTAAAGGCTTTGGCCAGTTCCACATCGATAAGCTCTCCCATCGAAAGCTGTGTCACGGCATTGGCAACCATCTGTGTTATCTCCACACCCAAAGCAGCCAACTCCGAATAGGCTTTGGAGTAGAGGATATCTCCGACCATGATCGCCGTCTTGCTCCCTTCGGTAGCATTCACAGAAGGCTTGCCGCGTCTGAGTGCCGCATCATCGATAACGTCGTCATGCAAAAGGGAAGCGGCATGGATCAGTTCGATCACACTGGCCAGCGTCACCGCTTCTTTGCTTTGACCCGCGATCAGAAGTACCAAACGGGCTCGCAGACGTTTTCCGGCAGCAAGGGCGTCATATAAAGATAGGATATAACTGTCGTTCAGGTCTTCCACCCATGAACGCATCTGTTTTTCGACAGTTTCTAACATATTACTCTTTTAACTCTATTGTCGTTTGTGCCGAAGCATCTTTATGGAGTACTTCAAATTTTGCACTTTTATTGACGTAATCATACCCCAAAAAAGTTATAAGAAGATAAGGGTGGTACCGGGATGCCTCTTCGTCACGTAAAGCAAGCCCTATTTTTATCGTATCCTCTTTGTATCGGGCATAAAGGATATGTTGGCTTGGAACCCCGTGATAGTTGGTCAAAGTGACCAGTCCTTTGTTGTGAAACAGGGTCCATCGAAAGCGCAGCAGTTTTTTATAGCCGCGGTCATGTACGATGATATCCATAAACTGATCTTTTTTCAAAGATTTCTCATAGACCGCGTTAAAATAGTTAAGGTCTATGGCATGCAGTGTAAAAGTACCACTCATAAGAAGCAAAACAAAAAAGGTCCCAAGATAGCGATTATGCCGTTTCATGCTGCAATTGTGCCCAAAAAGAGTTTAGCTTTCACTGCGGTGCCGCTTTAAGAGATAGATGATGTAGACTCCCAGGCCCAAAGCGGCCAACAGATGTTTTAAGGTATGGCCGCTTATCCATCCGGTGAGGTCAAAAACCTGATGATCAAAACTCTCAACGATCTTGGCTATGCTGTAACATAAGATAAAGGTATAAAGAAGCGTTACGTCTGAATAGCGTGATCTGAAGAGGATAAAGATGATAACGATCAAAAGCAGGGCCAGAAACTGCACCACAATATAAAGACGCAGATCCCCTTCACCTCTTTGTTCCGTGATGATCCAGTAAAGTACCGAAAAGAGTGCCAACAAAAGCATCGGCCAGACGATACGCTTTGCCCACGTGATCGCGATAAACTCCCCTACGACGATCGAGAAAAAGGTTCCAAAAAGTATGCTCAGTGCCAAACGGTCCCAAAAGAGCCGGACATTACCGGGCTGCAGGTGGTAATAGGCAGATGCTACAGCCGTCAAAAGAAGGGCACTAAAAAAGATACGGTATAAAAAACGAAGCTCTTTTTCAATAGACATCCTTGGCAGCATCACCAGTCCCCATCCTCCTAATAACGCAAAGAAGATATTGGAGAAGGTGTCAAAAAAGTTCGTGATTCCCAAAAGGGTGCGCCTGTCGGCAAAGGCATGGTATGCAGCATCTTGTCCGACAGGACCGTAAAGAATAAGCCCTGCTATAAACAGAAAAGTTACACCGATAATCCAACTCTGTTTACGATACAAATCTGATCCGTTTGACTACGACATAAAGCAATGGAACATAAAGAAGGTTCAGCACCGTAGCCCAGGCGACGCCGAAACCCAAGGATACCGCCATAGGCTGCAGTATCAATGCCTGCCCCGATGCAAAAAATATCAGTGTAGAAAGCCCCAGAATCGTTGTGACCGACGTAAGCATGATCGGACGGATTCTCAAGATCGCCCACGATATCACCTCATCCAGATTCTTGCCCCTGCGGATAAAATCAACCATGATAATTCCGTCATTGACAACGACACCGGCCAATCCTACGATCCCCATCAGCCCCGGCATCGTCAGGTTGAGGCCCATAATCAGGTGTCCTATAAAGACCCCAAGTACCGACAACGGTATCGTCGAAAGTACGATCAGGGATAAAAAGAGGGAGTCAAACATCCACACAAGGGTCACAAAGATCAAGAATATGGCGATCAGTGCGATAATCCCCAGCTCCCTTTGGACTTTGCGGTTCTCTTTCTCTTCCCCCTTGATAACGACATGCATTCCCATCTTTTGCACTTTCTCAAATGCCGGTTCTAAAGCCTGCATGATCTGGGCCGAAGCGATCTTATCCTTTTCAAACGAACCGTAGACCGTTCTGAGACGTTCACCGTCATCCTTTTTGATCCGTGCAAAACTCTTTTGATAGATAAAGTCACACACCTCGCTCAAAGCTATCTTTTGGGAAGTGCCAGGCAGTGCCAATTCATACTTTTTTAGGCCGGCGGCGAGGTTTTTGCGTTCGCTCTCTATCTTGATCGAGACAATGCCCTCATCGTCAAACATCTTGCTGTACTCCGATTTGAGATAGAGTGCCCGCAATGCATTGGAGACACTCTGCTCTGCAAATCCCAGACTCTGACCATACGCGTTGACGCGCAGTTTTATCTCAGCCGCACCCAAAGCCGCATCATCACTCACATTATAGACATGATCCATAGACTCAAGCGCATTTCGCAAGATCGCCACCCCCTTGACGAGCTCTGCATCCTCCAGCCCGCCTAAAGAGATCTCCAGGTCATGGGCTACGACGCCTGCCCCGGGGGCCACCACTTCAAACTCCTCGAAGATCTTTTTCCCCGAAAGGTCTGACTCATCCTGAAGCGGTTTCAGCCAGATCTTGACCTGCTTGACGATATCCTTGGCCAGACGTTCGCGCTTCATCTTGGCATCATCATATTCGGGCGACAACAGCGGATTGATAAAGGTGTCAAAAAAGTTTTCGGGCTTTTTTTCATATAGGTCGATAAAGATATGAAAAAGATTGCTGCCTGTTTCCAGCTCATTTTTGGCATTCATCCGCAATCCGACGATCGTCGTCACATGTTCTACCTCATTCTCTTTGTCGAACTTCTCCAAAAGAGTCTTCTCGATTCGGGAGACATATTTTTGGCTATCTTCCAAACTGTTATTGATATTGACCTTGCCCGATACATACATCTGCGTGACATCAAAATCGGGAAAGAGCTGAAAACGCGTCATCCCGCCCAGTATCACCGTAAGTAAAAAGATCCCCGCCACCAAAAGGGCCAACGCCCTCTTTTTATAGTGAAACAGATAGGTCAACGTTTTTCTATATCGGGCCTTGAGTCCATCCCAAAAAGCGTGTGAGCGTGCACCTTCGGGACGTACATGGATAAAATCTTTGGAATGAAGCGGCAGGAAGTAAAAGGCTTCGATCAAAGAGGATAGCAGCAGTATCGAGATCATGACCGGCAGGATCCGCATAAAGACCCCCATATCCCCGCTCATCAAAAGCAGCGGTAAAAAGGCAAAGATCGTCGTCATCGTTGCGGCCAATACCGAAGGGAACATCTCAACAGAGCCGTCAATAACCGCATCCATCCTCTCTTTGCCCATCTCCAGATGGCGGTAGATATTTTCGGCAACGACGATCGCCTCATCCACCAGCATTCCCAAAGCCAAAAGCGCCCCTAAAAGGGAGAGCATATTGAGTGAATAGCCCAGCAGGTTGGCAGAGACCAGTGCCACGATAAAGCTTACCGGTATCCCCATGGCAATAACCAGTGCGATACCCCGGTTAACCGTCATAAAGAGTGCCGTAAAAAGCAAAATCACCCCGAAGAGGATATTAGATATAACCGTGTTGAGACGATTTTTGATATAGACTGAGGTATCCGAATAGAGATCCAGATTCAGCTGGGGATGTTTATCATGATACGCGCCTACGATCTTGCGGATCTGCTTGACCAGGGCAAGCGCATTGCCCTCTTTGGACTTTTGAATGTTGATCGAAATATTGGGTTTGCCGTTGAAACTGGAGAGTTCACTTCTGTCTGCCAAAGCAAAACGCACCCGGGCGATATCTTGCAGACGAACCTTTTTACTTCCGATCTTCAGTATCATCTTTTCAAACGCTTCGGCCGACTTTTCGCCGTTGATGGTCGAAAGAAAAAGATGATTTCCCTGCTGTTCTATCTTGCCTATGGGAAAGATCGATGCCATGGATGAGAGTGCCTGGACCGTTCGTTCCATATCCAGTCCGTAGGCAGAGACTTTTTTATCATCGATATCGATCACCAGTTCCGTTTCACTTTTCCCGTAAAGAACCACTTTGGAAAGTTCCTGAATGCGGGCAATCTTATCTTTGATCGCTTCGGCATGATCGATAAGCGTTTTTAGCGGGATATCTCCTGATACGGCTACCTGCACCAGAGGGATCGCCTGCTCCAAAACCTGCACCGTCGGTTCATCCATATCAGCAGGCAGGTCATTTTTTATCGAGGTGATCACATCTTTGACATCCGAAAGCACGATCAGTTTATCCCCGCCGCTTTTGATATTGGCGGTGATGGTAAAGTAGCCGTTTTGAATCGAAGAGGTCACCTCCTGGATATCGCTTAAGGCCTTGACCTTTTGCTCCAGTGCATCGACGGCCATCTTATCCAGGATCTCCGCACTGGCACCGGCATAATTGCCTTTGATGACAACCTTGTCACGCTGTGCCGGAGGGAAGACCTCTTTGGGGATACTTTGATAGGCAAAGATCGCCATCACGACAAAAAAGGTCAGGATAAGATGGTTCAGTACCGGTTTTTTTACGGCAAATTCAATAAAGGGTCGGATCATGTAAAAAGGTCTTTTTTTACATGATAATAGCATAAATAGTACGCAATCCGGGCAAAGCCCGGCTTCCTACACTAACGCTGTGTTCCACTCGGCGTGGTGCCCATGGCGCTTACGCCTTTTTTCTTTCAAAAGTTGCCACCACTACAGGTGATTTCTGAGATGATTTTAATTAGAAAGTAGCACGTAAAACGCGGCTAGCTGCGTGTGCCTTCCGCTGAGGAAAACCTAGTGTTAGCGTAGGAAAATAGGCTTTGCCTATCTTCCGTTCTAAAACAGTGTGTCTTCCACCTGGTTTTGATAGCGGATCGCCTCGACCTGGACTTTTAAAAGCTCCTGTTCCTGTTTTAAAATCGCATACTCATGTTCCAGTTTGGTGACATCACGGCTCTCATAGTAGATCGTATTACGCAAAAAGATCTTGGGCATCAAAACAGCCGACACCAAAAGCATCCCCAAGATCGCGATCAACAGTGCTGAAAACGGCAGCCTTTGGGAGGGTTCAAAGATCGGCTGCATCTGTTGAAGAAGATGCTCTTTTTCGTCCGTGACAGGGGCTTCGAATGGGTCAAATAGCTGATGCTGGTTCAATAAGGATACTCCGTAACTTCGCACTGCGCGAACGGGGGTTGGCTTTGATCTCTGTATCATCGGCAATCAGAGGCTTTTTGTTAAGCAGTTTTCCTTTGGCATGATTGTTCCCGCAGGTACACCGCATCGCATCTGAGGGGCAGATACAAGAAACAGTCCATGCCTTAAAACGCTGCTTCACGATACGGTCTTCCAAGGAGTGAAACGAGATGATCGAGACAATACAATCGTGCAGTGACTCCGCTTCGATCTTATCCAATACTCCGTTGAGCTGTCCCAGTTCATCATTGACCTCTATACGGATCGCCTGAAACATCAACGTTGCCGGATGGATCTTCTTTTTACCTTTAAACGGCATCGCCAAAGCGGCCAGCTCTTTAGCCGATGTTATCGGTTCTTGGGATCTGGCTTCGACGATCTTTTTGGCCAGGGGCCAGGCGTAGGAGAGTTCCCCGTACTCTCTGAATATGTGTGACAGTTCCTCCTGGGAGTAACCGTTGACGACATCATAAGCGCTAAACTCCTGGGTCTGGTCCATACGCATATCCAGTACATCACTTTCAAACCCGAAACCGCGCTCTTCGTAATCTAGCTGCAGCGAAGAGACTCCGATATCAGCCAGTACACCGCGCACATTTTCCCTACCGGTGATATCAAGCGCCCGAGTGAAAGCTGTCGCAAAATCCCCCTTAACGGCCTCAAACCGCTCCCCAAAAGGCGCCAGGCGGTTGGATGCAAAATCGATGGCGGTCTGGTCCCGGTCGATACCGATCAGCTTGATCTTGGGGAAGCGTTTCAACAATGCTTCACTGTGCCCTCCGTATCCCAGTGTACAGTCGATAATAACACCCTCTTTGACCGTGGCAAAGCTATCAAGGGTCTGCTGTAAAAGTACCGGAATATGTGGGATCTCGCTCATGGGTTTCTCTTTAGTTTTTTTATCGTATAATCATAACACTGATCTTATTTATATACGCTTTATCGTTCAAAAGGATATTTTTATGGATACCCACCTTATAAGCCAGCTTCAAACGCTTTCCCATGCGATGTTTCAAAAAGGCTTTTTTGGTATCCACCACGGGGCGCTTTCGGCAAAGATCGCCAACAACCGTTTTCTGATCAACACCAAGGACGCTATCTTTGACCGACTGGATGAGAAGGCGCTTATCGAACTGACCCATGTCGAAGATTACCGCTGGAGCCATGCCAGTATGGACTCACTGATCCACAGGGAGATCTACGCCCATATCTCCGAAGCGAAGTTTGTCACCTACGCGATGCCTCCCTATACGACCGCTTTTGCCCTTAGAAACTGGGTCATCGAACCCAAGGACTATTTTGCATCCAAACTTTTGGGAACCATCGAAGTATATGACCCCAAAAGTTTTGACGACTGGTACGACCGGGCCAGCAGCGAGATCTTTTTACAGTTTCAAAAAAGCGGCAAGTCGATCCTTGTGATCAAAGGGTATGGCGTCTACGCCTACGACCGTGACATACTGCGTCTGGCCAAAAAGATCGCCATCTTGGAAAACAGCTGCCGTATCCTTGCCATCTCCCAGGGGCTACAGCCCCTTGACCGCTTCTAAAGCGGTATCCATCATCCGGTCGATCTCTTCATAGGTGATGATATAAGGCGGCATAAAGTAGACGATATGCCCTAGCGGCCGCAGATAGACCCCCTTTTTGAGTCCGTACTGGTACACTTTCAGCCCGATCCGCTCTTCGGGTTTAAACCCCTGCAGTTCCACAGCGGCGATCATCCCGGTCTGGCGTATCTCTTTGACCTGTTTAAGCCCCTTAAAGGCTTCGAGTTTCTTAGCGATGTACGCACTCTTTTTGCGGTTCTCCTCTATCACATTCTCGTTTTCAAAGATATCGAGTGTCGCATTGGCCGCAGCACATGCCAAGGCATTGCCCGTATAGCTGTGCGAATGTAAAAAAGCCTTATGTTCATTGTAGTCACAATAAAAGGCACTGTAGACCTCATTGGTCGTCATCACCACTGAAAGCGGCAGATACCCTCCCGTCAGCCCCTTGGATAGCGTCATAAAATCGGGGCTGACACCAGCGTGCTCGCAGGCAAAAAGGGTCCCCGTACGCCCAAATCCTGTCATGATCTCATCTGCTATCAGGTGCACCCCGTATTTTCGGGTAAGCTCACGTACTCTTGTGATATACAGAGGGTGGTACATATGCATATACCCCGCACCCTGTACCAAAGGTTCGATGATCAGTGCCGAGATCTCGTGAGAACGCTCTTTTAAAAGCGTCTCAAAAGCCTCTGCCGCCGCTTGGGCTGCAGCTTCACTCATATCAACCGGCACCGGGGTAGTCAAAGTCTTTAAAAGCAGCGGCTTGTAGGTCTCTTTGTAAAGCTCCACATCCCCCACTGAGAGTGCCCCTATCGTCTCGCCGTGATAGGAGTTGCTCAGTGAGACAAAGAAAGGTCGGTTCTCTCCCCTGTTAAGATGGTACTGAAAACTCATCTTCAACGCCACCTCTACGGCACTGGAACCGTTGTCGGCATAAAAAGCCTTTTCCAGTCCCTCAGGCGTCAGTCCGACCAGCCTTTTGGTCAGTTTGACGATCGGCTCATGGGTAAAGCCTGCGATAATGACATGCTCGAGTGTATCAAGCTGCTCTTTCATCTTCTCGTTGATGTAGCTGTTGGTATGCCCGAAGATATTGACCCACCACGATGAGATCCCGTCGATGTAACGGTTCCCTTCGAAATCTTCCAAATAGACCCCATGTGCCTTTTTGATCGGAATCAGTGGCAAAAATTCATAATCCTTCATCTGCGTACAGGGGTGCCAGATATGTTGTAAATCGTTTTCTATTAGTGTTTCATTGTTCATTCGTAACGCCCTTGTTAACTTTTTCGCATTATAACACACGCTTTCATCTCACTTTAATCCTTAAACGATTAGAATATGCCCTAAATTAGAGAAACTCACTATAAGGTTTTTGAATGATTACCTGGATGCAAAAACATCGCAAGTATATGATGATCACTATGTGGATCGCTGTTATCACTTTTATCGGAGCGGGTGCTGTCGATTGGGGTGGAGCCAGTTACGGGAACAAAGCTTCCGCAGTAGCCGTTGTCGGAGAGGTTCCGATCACGGCCAAAGAGCTTAACAAACGTTACTCACAGCTATTCCGCCAGTTCAACCAGCAGATGGGCGGTAAGTTCGACGAAAAGATGGCTGAGCAGTTCGGTCTTCAGGATCAGGCGCTTAACCAGCTAATCTCGCAGGCGCTTTTACTCAACCTTGCCAAAGCCTATGAGCTGAAACTCTCAGACGAGGAGATCATCGCACAGATTGAAAAGATCGACTCCTTCCATAAAGATGGAAAGTTTGATATCGAAACCTATAAAAGGTTGCTCAAAAGCAACGGCTATGACAACCATGAGTTTGAAAAAGCGATCGGCAGTGAGCAGACCATTGCCAAACTGAGCGATCTGCTGACATCCAAACTGGTACGCGCCGAGAAAGAGGCATTTTTGACGATGCAGGCAGTTGCAGATAAGATCTCCTATACGGTACTTGACAGTGCGGCTATCAAAGTAGACGTCAAAGAAGAGGATCTCAAACAGTTTTGGGAGCTTCAGAAAAACGAGTATCAGACAGAAGCGAAGATCACCGTAGAGATGATCACCAAGACACCTCTGAACGAAAACCAGAGCGAAGAGAAGATCCAGGAGTATTACAACAAGAACAGCTTCAACTTTACCAACGACAAAGGTGAAGTGATGACCTTGGAAGAGGCCAAACCGGCTGTAATCGAAGCGCTTAATGACAAAGCGACGAAAAATGCTGCCAACCGTCTTTACATCGCTTGGAAAAAGGGTGAACTGCCTAAAGAGATTACGGTAGATACAAAGACATTTACAACATCACAGGCACCTTTTTCTCTAGAGATTATGGAGAAGATCGCCAAGCTAAAACCGGGACAAACTCCTCTAAAAGCGCAAAAACTGGGTGATGATTATGTCGTGATCCGACTCAAAGATCGTGTTGACCCGCGTGTCAAAAGTTATGAAGAGGCCAAAGCGCTGGTTCTTCCCAAGTATATCGCTTCCCAAAAGCGTCTGAAGCTTCAGGAACTTGCCACACAAAAGCAGGACACTTTTAAAGGAAGCACTACCGGATTTATCACGATCAAAAACGATGCAACGCTAAAAGGTCTTTCAAAGTCCGAAAGTCAGCAGGCTTTAGCCAAACTTTTTACATCTTCTCATAAAAAGGGTATCATTGCAGTATCTGATGAGAAAGTCCTTTTATACGACATCAAGGAACAAAAGTTGCTTTTTAAAGAAAATAGTGCAAAGACCGATTTAGAGCTAGATCAATCGATTGCCGGACTCAAAGAGCGCGCCCGTTTTATTGCTTTGATGCGAGCACTGGACACTGCTTACCCGACAGAAAACTACTTAAAATAGGACAGGATTTTGCATAAGACCGTACTTGCCATTGATATAGGTTCAACAAAAATTTGTGCCATTATCGCAAAGATCGAGGGAGAGACCACATCTATCATCGGTGCCGACCTCGCTAAGGCAAATGGTTTTAAAAAAGGGAGTATTGTCAATATCGATGACGCTTCCCATTCGATCAAAACAGCTGTAGAGGGTGCCAAGCGCGTTGCCGGTACAGAGGTCAACAGAGCGATCGTCTCCATATCCGCTGCGTATACCAAAAATCTTCAAAGCTCTGCGATTGTCAATATCCCCAATAAAGAGATCGGTCTTAAAGAGATAGACCGTGTCATGAAGACCTCTTTATATAATGCCAATATCCCGGCAGAGCATGAGATCCTTCATGCACTTCCCTTTAACTTCCGCGTTGATGAACAGGACTTTATCGAAGACCCCCTGGGTATGAATGCTTCGCGTTTGGAAGTAGAGACCTATATCATCACGACACAAAAGTCCAATCTGAACAATATCCGCAAAGCTGTCAAAGCTGCAGGTATCGAACTGGACAATATCATTTTAAGCGGTTATGCAAGCTCGATTGCCACACTCAACGAAGATGAGAAATCTTTGGGATGTGCCGTCATCGACATGGGTGGCAGTACCAGCAACCTGGTTATCCATTCAGGTAACTCCCTGCGTTATTCGGACTTTTTGGGTGTCGGTTCCAACCATATCACAAGCGATCTCTCAATGGCGTTACATACGCCGCTTAATGTTGCGGAGAAGGTTAAAACCTCTCACGGTACGATCCGTAAGCCGTCAAGCGACCGTATCGAGCTTCCGGTTATCGGCGATGAGAGTGCCACACAGGAAGTCTCTTTGGAAGTGGTCTATAACGTCATCTACGCACGTGTCGAAGAGACGTTGATGATTTTGGCACATGCCATTGAAAAAAGCGGCCTCAAAGATCACCTGGGTGCCGGTATTATCTTGACAGGCGGCTTTACCAAACTCGAAGGGCTTAGAGAGCTGGCTATTGCCATATTTGACAATATGCCGGTCAGACTCGCGCGCCCGGGACGCCTTGAGGGCCTATTTGACCAGCTTAACGACCCCTCCTATGCAACAGGGATCGGTCTGATCAATTATGCGGCAGGCCAGTTTACGCCGTATGAGATTGATGTCAACAAGAATATGCGTCACCGAAAAGAGCCTAAGGCGGCCAGAGAAGAGATCCAGCTAAATAACCTGGATCACGAAAGTTCCAAAGACGGGGCTACACTAGAAGAAAAAAGTGACGATATATTAACAGAAGGTTTCGGAACGATACCGCAAAATCGTCCAACTGTAGTTAAAACATCCATTTTTAGCAAATTTTGGCAGTGGGCTACGCAACTATTTTAAAAAGGACTACCGACATGGATAACTCTCAACCATTTATTATCGAAGAACATAAGCCGCATCTTGGGGCTAAGATCAAAGCGATCGGTGTTGGTGGCGGCGGAAGCAACATGATCAACCATATGATCAAAGAGGGGGTCAAAGGTATTGAGCTCTATGTTGCCAATACTGATGCGCAGGCTCTGCACTCTTCTCTTGCTCCCAATAAACTGCAACTGGGTTCCAAACTGACAAAAGGTCTGGGTGCAGGTATGAAACCGGATACCGGTAGAGAGTCGGCGATTGAAGCGGGCGAAGAGATCCGTTCGGCGTTAGAAGGTGCGGACATCGTCTTTATCGCAGCCGGTCTTGGCGGCGGTACGGGAACGGGCGCGGCACCTGTTATTGCTAAAATTGCCAAAGAGGTCGGAGCGCTTACGATCTCTGTCGTGACCAAGCCTTTTAAATTTGAAGGTAGAAAACGTCTGAAATTTGCTGAAGAGGGTCTGCAGGAGCTAAAACGCGAAAGTGACTCCATCGTCGTTATCCCTAATGAGAGACTTCTATCGGTCATCGACAGAAGTATGGGTATGAAAGACAGCTTCAAACTGGTAGATGCGGTACTTTCAAACGCGGTAACCGGGACATCGGGTGTGATCCTTGACAGCGGTTGCGGCGATGATATCAACGTCGACTTCGCCGACCTAAGAACGGTCATGAGCTATAAGGGTCTTGCACTTATGGGTATGGGCAAGGCCAAAGGTGAAAATGCTCCGGCAGAAGCGCTGCAGCTAGCCGTCGAGTCTCCGCTGTTGGACAACATCTCCATCAACGGGGCAATGGGTGTTATGGTACATTTCCAACTGCATCCATCGGTATCACTGTTCGAACTCTCTACCTCTATGGAAGAGATCATCCATGACAATGTAGATGAAGATGCGGACGTGATCTTTGGTACCAGTACCAACGAAAACCTTGAAGAGGGTGAAGTTATCGTTACTCTCGTAGCGACAGGTTTTGAGCGAGTGCTTGCCGATACGACACAGGGTGTTAACAACCAAAGTTATGAAAATGCAGAAATTCGCCAGGAGCCTCAGACTCAGGAGAGCTACCAAAACGTCACACTTCGACGTTCTGTCGTAGGCGGTTATGACAGCGAAGATACACTGGATATCCCTACCTATCTTCGTCAACAAAAAGATTAATCTGTGACCTCCTCTGCCGAGGAGCTCATCAAAGCTAAAACCCTCCTCGGTCTGAGTGACCGCTCCTCCCTTTATGATATCAAGTACCAGTATAAAAAACTGATGAAAGAGTGGCATCCCGATAAGCATCCGCATGACCAGGAAAAAGCCAAAGAGATGTCGGCTATGATCAACAGAGCCTATGAAGTAATGACCCAGTTTTGCAAAGAGTACCGCTTTGATTTGAGTGAATCTTCGATAAAAGAGCAGGCGCAAAGCCCTTCTGAGTGGTGGGAAAAGAGATTTGGCTTCAAATAGGCTCTTAAAAATTGCATTTTCATTTTTTTCATAATATAATAAAAGAGAATAAGTCATATATTTAAAGTGAGATAGCTTGAACGAAATTGCCAAATTAGCTGAAATAACAAAAAAGAAATCTGTTTTATATGTAGAGGATGATAAAGATATCCGTTCTAATGTAACGGAACTTCTCAACAACCTTTTTGGCAGTGTCACCAGTGCCAATGACGGCTTGGACGGCTTAGAAACCTATAAGACTGCTGAGTATGACATCGTCATTACAGATATCAAGATGCCCCGTATGAACGGTATTACGATGATCGAAGAGATCCAAAAGATCAATAACGATCAGATGATCGTCATCACGACGGCACATGATGAGCAGGAGTATCAGGAGCGTTTTAAAGAGCTGGGTATCGCCCATGTACTGCAAAAGCCGATCACTTTTGACTCTCTGCTTCAGACCCTGCAGGCTATTGCTCTGTAGCAGGGATCAAATCCAACTTCATTCTGACATACCACTGTTTTTCTAGCGGTGCCGCCTCTTTGAAACTTTTCCACAACTTCGCATCACTATCGAGCTGCGTATAGACCGCATAGGCAATTTTGGTAAACATATCCGGTTCATACTCTGTCGCTTTCTCTTTGGCCTCTTTGATAACATCTCTGGGATCAAAAAAGGCCTCAAAATTAGTGTCAAAGACCAGAAAGTCATGCAGGGTTTGTGTCGCCAAAAAGAGTCCGTACTTTTGCATATTCAACAAAGCATAACAATCTTCATAATGTTTTTCGTTTTTAAGGTCATAAATGGCTGTATAGGTGTGGTCATCTCTGTCATTGAGTCTAAACTGTACAAAACATAAGGCGATCGTATCCTTATCATAATCGACATTCACTACCGTCGGCTTCATCTCGCATACGATACTCTCATCAAAGAGAGCAGCCGCGTCCTCAGCCATTTTAACCCCGACAAAAGGTATATCAGAAAGTGTTCCGATCGGCATAGCCTTATTCACAGCTAACTGCTGAACCATCTGCTGGAAGTTTTGGGGCAGTGTTTCATTGGGATTTTTCATCTTGTTCCTTTAGCGAAGTAGTTTTTCCAACTCACTGAGCTGATCAATATGGTGGGTTGCCTTTGAAAAGTCATGGCTTTGGGTAAACCGGTTTTTGACGATAACGCACTCAATTCCGGCACGCACCGCAGAAGTCAGACCCCGTTGGGAATCCTCGACAACTATAGCATCATCCTTATGGGCATTGAAAAGTTCCAATCCCTTGAGGTAGGGATCAGGGTGAGGCTTGGCACGGGGATAATCCTCTTCGCATAAAACAAAATCCATATACTGTGTGATCGGGCGGCTGTTGTGTATAATCTCAAAATCGACACGGCGTGATGTCGTTACGATCCCCATACGGTACTGCTTTGAAAGTTCACGTATCACCTCTTCCACTCCCGCAATGGTGATCTCTTCCGTTTTTAAAAAGTGCTGATAATAGTCGTTGCGCCGATGCCGTGCTTCGATAATCGTCTCTTCGGATATACCCTGTTCTTTGGCAACTTCCCAGCTGGT
>JBFEYF010000026.1:0-14972 GCA_041562295.1 Sulfurimonadaceae bacterium | reverse complement strand
GTTGGTCTGCTCTGCGATATCGGAGATCACTTCCAAAACCCCTTTGACTTCGTTGGCATCCGTAGAGAGCGTCTCCATCTTCACAGCCAGTTCCGCTTCTACTGCCGCCGTACTTTGCACACTCGAAGTGAGCTTGACGATCTCATCACGTGCGCTGTTGAGATTGGAATTGGCCGAAAGGATCTCCTTCTTACTGCTTTGTGCATCACTAATCGACTGGGATATCTCGTTTTTGATACTGGTTGCCTTTGCACTTGCCTCTTTGATAATTACAACGGATTTTTCAACAGATCCCCCGACACTCAAAGAGGTTCTGGATAGCTCTTCGGAGATCGAAGCATTCTCGCCAGAAGATCTCTTTGCATTGTCGATCACTTCACGAAGGGATCCTATGAGGTTATTCAGACCGTGCCCCATCTGTGCAATCTCCAACGGGGCATTGGTATCGATTTTTGCCGTCATATCCTGTGTTTTAGCAATTTGCAGCATCACCCCCTTAAAACGATCCAAAGGCCTGATGACCAGTCCGTTGATAGTGAACAAAAGAATCGCTGCGATAAGTAACAAGATAATAACAGAGACTGTCATAATAAGCGTTTGCAGATCATAGGCGGGAGCCAGGGCTTCCTCCTCATCGATCTCTGCAACCACAGCCCATTTTGACTGCCCGAAGATATCGATAACCCCGAAACTGCTCAATACCGAGATACCGCGGTAATCGTCGATGATCCAGCTTCCTTCGCGTTTCCCCTCCTGGATAGCCGCTTTGGTGGAATCAGTTTTCACTTTCCACACCCCAATCGTCGAATGAAGGGACTTAACCGTAGGGTCCTCTATATCATTGAGAAAACGGGAGTCGTTTCTCATCATATAATCCGAACCTACGAGATAACTCTCCCCGCTCTCTCCCAGACCGGACTCTTTATATTTACCGTTAAGTGCCATGATCTTATTGATCACGTCAACCGGCATCTGGAAGATCAGTACACCCCGTTTTTTGCCGTCGATATAGATCGGTGTTGCGATAAAGGATGCGGCACTGTTGTAGCTTGGCTCATAAGGCTTGAAATCTTCAAAAGCAAGCTCTCCCTCGTTTAATCCAAGCGCCTTGTGATAGGCTCTGCCGATTCCCGTATCCTGATAGACACCGTTTTTCAGATTGGTCGCATAATCTTTCTCTTTGAAATCGGTATAGATAAGATTACCTTTGAGGTCAACCATAAAGATGTCATAAAGCGCAAATTTGTTCAGGATCTTGTCAAAGGTCTTATGATACTTCTTATGGGCACGCATATAGCTGCTCTCATATTTGGGGTTATCATGCATCGCATTTTTTTCACCAAGCTTAGCCCGGTTATCCGTAATGAAGATATATTGTGCGGTCATCGCACTGGGGCCCTTCGGCAGGTAATCTTCGGCTGACTTGCGCTTTGCCCCGCCCGGTACCTGATAGTTGACTTTGCTGATATAGTTATCTTCAAAATCCTCTTTTAAAGCGCGCTTGACGTATGCTATATCAAGCCCCACTTCCCTGTTAAGAAGATAAAACCCTTTTTCGAAAGCATCGAAAGCCTCTTTTGTACCGACGGAATTGGCACAGGATGTCAAAAGCCCCTCTAAAATGGCAAAGTAGTTGGTGATCTCACTGCTTTTAACCGAACGCAGTACCGATAGCTTGTTCAGTTCTGCTTGGGTCAAAGAGTTTTTTGAGCTGTTGACTGAAAGCAGTGTCGTGACCAGTGCCAGTAAAAAAAGTCCGGCAAGTGCAATGGTGGAGATGATTAATTTGACCGATCCGTTCTTCATACGTGTCCCTAAAAAATAAATTGGAACATACTAGCACATTAATGTTGACATACAGAGGTGTAAATAGGCTTCTGAGACTATTCAGGAGGCGAAATAGAGATTTTATTGTATGGTGTTACCGAAAGGAGCGGATTGAAACTTTTGGGATATAGAGAAGTAGAAGAATTTTCCCGAAGGAGGGAAAATTATTTGCGGCGTAGTTCTTTGATACGCGCTTTTTTACCGCGAAGTTCGCGAAGATAGTAAAGTTTTGCACGACGTACACGACCACGGCGAAGTACTTCGATATTAACGATACTGTCAGAATATAGAGGGAAGATACGCTCAACACCGACGCTGTTCGCACCGATTTTACGTACGATGAAAGTACGGTTTACGCCTTCACCACGAATCGCGATACAAACACCTTCGAAGTTCTGTACACGAGTCTTGTCACCCTCTTTAATGTTGATAGCCATGCGAATAGTATCACCGGCTCTAAACTCAGGAATGTTCTTTTCTGCAATTTGAGCTGCTTCAAAGCTCGCAATATATTTATTTTTCATGCTAGGTCCTTAGCTTGTGCCTTTTCAGCTCCTGCGGACGAAAATATTTCGTCTTGGATGAAGAAAGGTCTAATTTCAGTTCGCAAATTTTACTATGATTTCCCTTTAATAATTCTGATGGGATACTCATATTCTTATAATTTGCCGGTTTCGAAAAGGAGGGTGCTTCCAATAGAAACGATTCAAAGCTTTCCGTCTCTAAAGATGCACTGTTTCCTAAAACGCCATCCACCATCCGACTGACGGCATCACATATTACAAGCGAAGGGAGTTCCCCGCCTGTAAGTATATAATCGCCTATCGAATAGACTTCATCTGCAAAAGTTTCAATGATACGTTCATCGATGCCTTCATAACGTCCGCTGACAAAAGCGATGTGCTCTTTTTGAGCCAGACGCTTTGCATCGCTTTGGATAAAGCTTTTGGCTACCGGCGTTAAAAAGACAATATGTACATCGGGCGACGCTTGACGCAACTGTGCCAGACAGTCGTATAACGGCTGCGGTGTCATCACCATACCGGCACCGCCCCCTGCGGGTGTGTCATCTACCTTGAGATGCTTACTCTCGGTAAAATCTCTCGGATTAAGATAATCCACCGCAAGATGGCCGTTTTCTATCGCCCGCTTCAGGATCGAATCTTCGAAGTACCCCTCGATCAGGTGAGGGAAGAGCGTTACAAACGTATAGCGCATCAACTGGCTTCTAAGATATCAAATCCTCCCTCAACATCAATACGTTTATTTTCTACGTCAGTCTCGACGATAAAACGGTCGATGTAAGGGATCATAAAGCTTTTTACATACTTTTGCGCAACCAATGTCTCGTCAGTATCAATGACGATGTAATCGGTTGGGCCTAAACGATCTATTTGTGAAACTTTTCCAAGCAATGTACCTTCTTCAAAAACTTCACACCCTACGATATCGAACCAGAAGTGTTCACCCTCTTCGAGTTCACACTGCTCTTTGGTCTTATCGATAGTCGTAAAGAGCTCCAGGTTGGTCAGCTTTTTCGCATCCTCGGGAGTATTGACACCCTCGAACTTAATCAGGCCCCGCGCCTCGTTGTAGTACTCGACCGTCAACGTTCCGCGCTTTGTCTCAAAAGTCGCACCCTTGGCGAACTGCCCGGGGAAATCGGTGTCCAATATCAGACGGTTTTCCCCTTTGAGTGCGACACTTTTACCTACCTTGGCAATATAAAGTTTTTCGTTCAAAAGTCTACTTTGCTTCTACATTAATACGGTAACTCATGCTATCCTTGGCCTTACAGCCCGATATCATGGTCTTGATTGCACCGATCATCTTACCCTCTTTGCCGATAAGTTTACCGACATCATCTTTATGGGTATAGATGACCACCTGCTTGACGTTACCTTCTTGAGAGTGAACCACTTCAATCTCTTCGGGATAATTTACAATCAGTTTGGCGTACTCCGCTACAAACTCTTCGATCATAATTATTTACCGGTAATTTTCTTAACTCTGTCACTCATTTGAGCACCGACGCTTAGCCAGTAGTTAAGGCGCTCTTCGTCAAATTTAACAGTTTTCTCTTCTGTCATCGGGTTGTAGTAACCGATTAGTTCGATCCAACCACCGTCACGACGTTTACGGCTGTCTGTAACTGCGATTCTGTAAAATGGTGCTTTTTTACGTCCCATACGGGTAAGTCTGATGACTGTCATGTTTTTCCTTGAACATTATTATTTGTATACATGAAGTGTCAAAGTGGGGAAGTCGGCAGAGTCCGGCTGTAGATTTATACGCGGTAAAAATACATAAACTGTGCCTCTAACCGTCACTTGTGTAGACGTCAACATGTAACTGTTTAGTTACGAAAATACGTTTATCACAGAGGTATTCTTTAAACGTATCTATTTCGATAGTGAAATTATAGTAAAAATTTATCTAAAAGTAAAGAAGATTTTATCGAAGTTGCCCAAAAGCACTAGCGGGGAAATCCGCCCATGCCTCCGGGACCGCCCATACCGGACATCATATCCTGCATCTGTTTCAGGCCATTTTTGCCCGAAAACTTCTTGGCCATCTTGGCCGAGTTTTTAAACTGCTTGATGACACGGTTGACCTCAACCTGGGAAAGGCCCGCACCCTTGGCGATACGCTCTTTTCTCGAAGCATTTAAAAGATCCGGGTCCTGGCGCTCTTTGGGTGTCATGGAGGAGATCATCGCCTTGATCTGTTTGATCTCGCCCGAACTCTCCAGATCAAAATCTTTTAAAGCCTTGGCCATATTCCCCATACCCGGGATCATCCCCAGCATCGACTTGAAGTTACCCATCTTTTTGATCGCTTCCAGCTGCTCAAGAAAATCTTCGAAATTGAATTTACCCTTTTTGATCTTCTGGGTGATCTTCTTGGCCTGTTTCTCATCGATAACGGCTGTCGTCTTCTCCGCAAGACCTTCGATATCCCCCGCACCCATAAGGCGGTTGACGATACGGTCCGGGATAAAGACCTCGATATCGGGCATTTTCTCGCCCGAACCGATAAATCGAAGCGGTACACCCACCTGGGAGGCGATACCTAAGGCGACGCCCCCTTTGGAGTCGCCGTCATATTTTGAAAGGATAACCCCGTCGATACCGATCTTCTCGTGAAACTGCGCTGCGGTCTGCACCGATGCCTGACCGGTCAGTGAGTCGGCGACATAGAAGGTCTCAAACGGGTCGATCGCTTTTTTAACAGCCGACAGCTCTTCCATCAGTGCATCATCAATAGCCAATCGTCCTGCCGTATCGATGATAAGGACATCATAAAGACCGCTTTCGGCTTTTTTCATCGCCGCCTTGGCTACTTTGACCGGATCTTTTTCATTCTCATCGGCATAGACATCCACTTCTATCGAAGCCGCTACCTGCTTTAGCTGCTCTACCGCTGCCATACGCTGAAGATCCGCCGCAGCTACAAGCACCTTCTTGTTGCGCTGCTTGAGGTAGTTGGCAAGTTTTCCCGTTGTGGTCGTCTTACCCGAACCCTGAAGACCCATCATCAAAATCGTCGTAACCGGCTTGGGACTGTAGACAAATCCCTGATTCCCCTCGACCAAAAGCAGATCATGCAGGTTCTTTTGAATCGCATTGATAAACTGATCTTTTCCGATGCCCGCTTCTTTGGTATCCGCTTCGATTTTTGCCAAGAGCTCTTTAACGACCTTATGATGTACATCCGCTTTAAGCAGTGATTTTTTCAGTTCGCCGATCGCCTTGGTCAAAGCCTTACCGTCATCTGCAAAGCGCAGTTTTCTCATTGCACTGGTAAAAGAGCTGGTTAATGCGTCAAACATGCCTATCCTTCTATGACACAGATACTTTATCTGTACCTGTGTATTGCGTTATTTATTCGATTTTTATTACGGAATGGTACTCAAAAGGAGCTTAAAACTATGCTAAGCAGCTTTATGAGAGGATGGAGACCGGCAGCTCATACTTTTTAAAGCCCTGGCGGTCGCTGTTGACCTTGATCGACTTCAACACTTCGAGCTGGTTGATCTGCTGAGCCAGATGTATCAGTTCATCACCCCGCCCGAAATAGGTAATAAAGCGCGTAAAGGCATTCTCCCAATCCACGCCTCCCGCTTTGGCCGCCTGGCGCATCTCGTTGATGTAGGAGATTTTGATCAAAGAAGCGATTTTATCTTCAAAGAGTGTAATCCCGCGGTAAGGCTCAAAGAGTTGCATGATCGACTGGGTATCCGACTTAAAAGCCATATCCAGAGCCTGTTTAGAAAGCGTCTTGAACTTGTTCTCGATCTCTTCATACTCCCTGAAGTGTCTGAGTTCCGTATGGTCCTTGGCCAGTGAGAAGATCGTATTGATATCATTCTTTCTAAGCGCGTCAAAAAAGCTGATGCGCACAAAAAGGGACTGCTTGGCCTTGTTATAATCCTGCTCCAAATTGGTAAAAGGGGTTAAAAAGGCGAGAAGCTCTTTAGCCTTGGCAAAATCGTTGGCGTGAATCGCCTGTTTAAGTTTTCCAAGCAGCTTTTTGCTCATCTCGATAATATTCTTGTGCACTTCGTTTTCAGCCAGGAACGGTGCTTTTTGAACCAGTGCGAAATAGGCTTTGAACTGCTTTTTAGAGACAAGATCATCCGCCTGGATATAGACTTTGATGTTCTTAAGCACCGCATGAATCAGCGGCTGTTTTTCAACGACCCGCTCATAGGTAGCAAGAATCTTCTGTGCGTCTTTAAAACTGACGACATCATTTTTCTTGCACAATACTTTCGCTTTGTTAAATGCCTGCTGCCACTGGCGTTCCAGGGTGATCGAAGCCGGTGTCTCTTTAAGGATCGGGTACTTCTCGATGAGCATATAGGCTTCCGGGACCTTCTTCGCTTTGACCAGTTCCGCCAGCTTCTTGACATGATGTTCGTTTTGGGCCATCATCTCAAAGCTCTTCATGATCTTGGGATCATTCTCATACGGTTCAACCAGTTCTCTGGCTTCATCCACTTTCCCCTGCTCGATCAAGGCATTGACCTTTTTAAAGAGCGGTTCATAAAGCTCGATCATCTCTTCGTCATAATCTTTGCTTAACACCAAAAAGATATTCTCACCGATCATATCTTTGAGTCTGTGGTGCTCTTTGATTTTCAGGGCGTTTTCAAACTCTTCAAGGTCATGTTCGATGTCGATAAGGAGCGTATAACCCTTCTCCTGGGCGACCATCAGCATATTTTCGTGCCGTACCAGTTGGGTCACGCCGCTGTTGGTAATCTTCTCATCAAACGCGATCTCCTGTGTCTCCAGGTTGACCGCGACCAAAGAACCGTTTTTCATCCCTACCAGGACATGCCGCTCATCTTTCATCGTTACAATGGCAGTAGGCCAGGAGACAAAAAGGTTTTTGTCACTCTCCATATGCCGCTCATCGATATGATAAATCTGAAAAGCGCCGTTTCTTTGGATCATCGCAATAGAGTGGTTGTCATTGAAAAATGCGACCCCCTCAACGACATCATTGGTTTTAAATGCCGCAATCTCGATATTGAGTATCGTATCCAGGATCGTAGTACTTTTATCATAGGAGGAGCTAACAAGAAAACGCTCGTTGGAACTAAACTGCAGACAGGAGATATAGTCCGGACGGGGGAGAAACGAGGTGACGAGATTGCCTGTTGCGGCATGAAAGAGGTTGGTACGTCCGGCCGCATCACCCACAGCAAAATAGCTGCCTTCAGAAGAAAATGCTGTTGTCTCGACAGTTTTTCTGGGCTGGGTCAGTTTATTGACCAGCGTCGGTTTCACCGCGATATCCAGATGCAGTCCCATAGGCTTGTCGGCAAAAGGGGCGAGCATATGTTTGGTAACAGGAGAGAAGGAGACCGATTTTGTATAGGTGTGAAGCTGTTCCTGATTTGGCAGAATAGTCTGCTTGTAAGTCATCTTACACTCTTCGTTATAACGGTAAAGCGTGTAATTTTTATCAAAGAGCACTATGGCATCATCATATGCTTCCAACGCGACTACCGTCGTATCCGAAACAAGCCTATCCAACTGGTAAAACATCTTGACCTTTCCCTATTTTCCTATATCGACAACTATCCGGTCTGTATAAAAAATTGTAATAGTCTATCAAAATAGTGAGGTCATACTTTTGTCAAAATATGGTCAAAGTTGCCAAATGTTCGTAACTTGGCTGATTTTACTCAAATTTCTTGAAAATTTTCGGTTCCTCTACCTCGAACTTATACCCGAGCAGCTCGATTTTCTTTGAGTGCAGCATCACCCGGTCCGAAGGCTGACCCCCGTAAAGCTCGTCTCCCACAACAGAGTGCCCGATGCTTCTCATATGAACACGGATCTGATGCGTCCGCCCCTGATGGATCACCAGTTTGACCTTGGAACGCTTACGGGTTGCCATGATCGGGTAAACCTCCGTAACAGCTGGCTTACCGTGTTTGTCGATCTTGGACTTGGCAAATTGCCCTTTATGTGTCTTGATCGGTTTATCGACGACACACTCTTCGATCACCACGCCGTCGACCCATGCAACATACTCTTTGTAGACACGGTCCCGTTTAAACTCGCCGATCGCCTTGATACGGAACTTCTCATCCTTGATCAGTATCATGACACCCGAGGTCTCTTTATCGAGACGGTGCAAGAGCTTGGCATCGTCAAATGCGCGCTCGATCTCTTCACTGCTGACAAATGCCGGCTTATTGATAACGATCATCTCATCATTTTCAAAAATGACCTCGATCTTGGCGATACTCTCGACTCTGAACGTACTTTTGACATCCAGTTCACCCCGGGCGACCTGGACCTTGCGTTTGCCTACATAGACCAATCCCCGGTCAATCAGGCTTTTCGCCTTAGAGTTGGAGATTCCCTCCTGAATAGCTAACAGTTTATACGCTTTTTCTGTCTGCGTCATAGATTATTCCTTACATATATACGTTCAAGGAGCAAAGCCCCTTTAACTGCGCTGACGCTGAGTCTACTCAAACAGTAGGCTCATGACGCTAGCGTCATTTGTGATTATTATACTTGTTTTTTACTACATACTATTTTCACTGCATGTATTCTTTATATAAATGTTAAAGGAGCACAGCCCCCAACTACGCTGACGCTGAGTCTACTCAAACAGCAGGCCCATGACGCTAGCGTCATTTCTAAAATTAATTATACTAGTTTTTATCCTGCATGGCATCTTCAACCCATGCATAAAAAGGTGCAAGATCGACACTCCCCTCAATGGAAGCATAAGGGATCGTATCGATACGTTCAAGGCAGGAGACCAGCTCCTCGTTTTCACACACCTGCAGATTGGATACAAGCGGGAAAAGCCCCTTTTGGTTAAAGTAGTGTGTACCGCTTATGATCTTGTTTTTAAAAGTGGCCGGTTCCAGGGGGTTATGCCCTCCGATAGGAGCAAAAGCTCCCCCTAAGATCACTACATCACTGATCGCATAGATATTGATCAACTCGCCCAGCATATCCACCAGCACCAGGTCACTCTCAAAATCTGCCTGCTGGCTGTAGCGGTGGTAACTTAGCTTCATCTCTTTGGCAAAAGCCTCCATCAGCTGATGGACGGATGCGAACCGCTCCGGATGGCGCGGTACCACCACCAGGCGCTCTTTGCGGATCTCCTCTTTTTGATAGACAGCGAACGCCTCAAGGATCAGCTTCTCTTCACCCTCGTGCGTTGATGCCGCTACTATCATATCCCCTTCAGGTTTAGGCAAACTCTTGGTCGCCTTAACCTCATTGGCCAATTTGATGTTGCCGATCACTTCGACATCCTTGGCACCCAGCTCTTTTAGTCGCACCTTATCGGTCTCGCTTTGGCAAAAGACCTTATCGACATAACGGAAAATCCGCTTATAAAACCAGGCCATTTTTTTATAGCTTCGGTAACTTCTATCAGAGATACGCGCATTTAAAAGTACGGTCTTTGTCCCTTTGGCTTTAGCCGCCACAAAAAGCATGTACCACAGTTCCGCTTCCAGTACGACCAAAACCTTCTGCTTTCTGACCCAAAACGGCAGCCAGAACTCATAAGGCAAGAAACGGGCACGATCTACCTGTTTTTTGGCCGCATCAAATCCTGTCTGTGTTGTCGTCGTAATCGAAAGAACATACTTGTTGAGATATTTGGTCAGCGGTGCAAGCGCTACCGTTTCGCCCAAAGAGCAGGCATGAAACCAGATACCCTGTTCACTTCTTTTAAGTGAACGGTTGCCCAGCAGAAAAAAGCGTGCCGGGACCGATTTTTTATATTTGTTTTTAAAAGAGAGATAGATTAAATAGGGTGCTGCCACTACCAATATAAGCAGTGACAACAGATAATAGAGAAAGGTAAAAAAGTTCAACTTACGCAGCTGGATTTTCGCCCTCTTCAGGCTCAAGATAAAGGATACGGCCACAGTGCGGACATGTTACAACATCCTCACCTTTGATAACATCCGCATAAACCTTATCGCTGATCTTTAAAAAACAGCCGTAACACGCCTGCTTTTTAACCGGTACCGCTGTTGTGTTCTTAGCCCAACGGCGGATCTTCTCATAAAATGCCAAACCTTTTTGGTTCATGCTTGAAACAAGTTTTTGTTTCTCACCGAAAACTTTTTGGCGTGCCTCTTCGATAGCGGCGATTTCAGAAGCCACTTCATCTTTCAGTGCAGCTTCCTGAGCTGTCAATTCTTCCAGCTTCCCTTTTTCTGCATTGATCTCATTGTTGCGGTTTTCAATGATGTGGTCAAGACGCTCGATCTCTTCGTTGGCGAATGTGATCTGCTCTTTAGCGATCTCCTCTTCAAGCTGAAGTGATTTCATCTCACGCTCATTTTTTACTTCGCTGCTTTTGTTTGCATTCTCTTTTAGTTTGTCTGTCAGCTCCGCAAGATGCAGTTCGTTTTTACGTTTTTTCAGTTCTGCATCTTCGATATCAGCTTTCAGGTTATTTGTAATCGCTTCGATTTTTTCACGGCTGTTTGTGATCTCTGCGACACGTGCATTAATAGCCTCGATCTTCGGCTCAAACGCATCGATCTCTTTATCGATCTTAGACAGCTCTACCAGTTGTGCTAGATGTTGATTCATTCGTTTACCTTACTTCTCATATATGAATGGGTTTTTTGAAGATGAAATTATAACTGAAATCGGCCAATCTTTCAACTGTCGGCTCAAAACCTCGCTAAAATAGCGTTCGCTTTCGAAATGGCCGATATCGATCATCGAAAGATTAAGCGATTTGGCCATCATCGCATCATGATATTTGATGTCACCGGTCAAAAAAAGGTCCGCTTTGACTTCACCGATCATGGAAGCCCCTGCCCCGGTACAAAGCGCTACCCGTTTGATCGCTTTTTCCCCTTCTACCACCTTGACCGTTTGAAGTTGAAGATCCGCTTTGATCTTGCTGCACAGGGCATCCAGCGTAGTGTCGACCGTCGCATAGGCAAGATAACCATCCTGAAGCTCAACCTCAAGTCCCAAAACTTCCTGGGCAACATAGCGGTTCAGATGGGTCTGGTCGAAATTGGTATGCATAGCGATCAGCTTCTGCTTTTTGAGGATCATCTTCTGGATAAGGTTGGCAGGATAGGTATCAAAATCGAGTGCGGTCAACTTACCGAAGATCAACGGATGGTGTACGATAAAAAGCGTTCCCTCTTTTGTAGTTTCGATCAGCTCTTCATCCAGATCTATGGATAGGAGTATCGTATCCACCTCATCGGACATACTGCCGATCAAAAGCCCTGAGTTATCCCATGACTCCTGCAATTCAAAAGGGGAGAGTTCATTGAGGCGCTCATAGATCTCTAAAAGTCTCATTACCGTTTTCCTTTGGGACGGACATAGACCGATTTGTGGTCGCTGTACTCATCATCAAACTTGGTCTTCACCTCATACTGCTCGGTTGCGACCAGCAGATCACTCAGTTTTTTAAAGCCGTAGGAGCGGGGATCGAAGTCGGGGTTGGTCTTGGCCATATACTGCCCGATCGTGCCCAGATTGGCCCAGGTCGTCTCATCGATACATTCATCGACCGAACGGCTCAACAGCGCTAACAGCTTCGCATCTTTGGTCACTTCATATTTTTTCGTTTTTGTCGGCTTTTCACAATCTTCGGGTTTGATACAGTTACGCAGGTTTTCGGTATAGATAAACTTGTCACAGGCAGAGAGAAACGCTTTAGGCGTCTTTTTCTCCCCAAAACCGTAGACCGTCAGACCCGCTTCACGGATACGGCTGGCCAGTTTGGTAAAGTCGCTGTCGGAGCTGACGATACAAAAACCGTCAAAATTTTGCGTATAAAGAAGATCCATCGCGTCGATGATCATCGCGGAATCGGTGGCGTTTTTACCCTGTGAGTAGGCAAACTGCTGGATCGGGGTCAACCCGTACTCCAAGAGGACGCTTTTCCACTTTTTCAGTCTCGTATCGGTCCAGTCGCCGTAGATACGCTTGACACTGGCTATGCCGTACTTGGCGATCTCTACGGTCAATCCTTCGATGATAGCCGACTGGGCATTATCCGCATCAATAAGTACCGCTAAGCGCTGCTGTCTTTTTGCCATTACGCCTTAACGCGTTTGACACGTTCCTCTTCCTGATCTTTATACAATTGTGCACACCCTTTGGTCAGTTCACGGATTTTCAGAATATAGTTGGCCCGTTCCGTTACCGAGATCGCTTTACGCGCATCCAGGACGTTAAAGGTGTGCGAAGCTTCCATACAGAGGTCATACGCCGGTAGCGGAAGTCCCGCATCCAGCGCCCGTTTACACTCAGCAGCCTTCGCCTCGAAGTTGGCAAAAAGCATATCGATATCGGCTACTTCAAACTGGTATTTACTAAACTCGATCTCGCTCTCTTTATGGATATCTCTATAAAGCGTCGTACCGTGCTGGTTCTTATTCCAGACGATATCAAAGACAGAATCGACTTCCTGAAGATACATCGCCAGACGCTCGGTACCGTAGGTGATCTCCACGGCTACCGGGTCACAGGCAACGCCGCCAACCTGCTGAAAATAGGTAAACTGTGTCACTTCCATACCGTTGAGCCACACTTCCCATCCTAGCCCCCAGGCACCCAGTGTCGGAGACTCCCAGTTATCTTCGACAAAACGGATATCGTGCTGACTCAGATCCAGCCCCAGATACTCCAAAGACTTCAAATAGAGCTCCTGGATATTTTCTGGGCTGGGCTTGATGATGACCTGGAACTGGTAGTAAGAGCCCAGACGGTTCGGGTTCTCTCCGTAACGTCCGTCTGTAGGACGGCGGGAAGGTGCGACATAAGCTGTCGACCACGGTGTAGAGTCCAAAGTTCTTAGAAAAGTTGCCGGGTGAAACGTACCCGCTCCTGCAGGGATATCATAAGGCTGTACGATATTACAACCCTGATCTTTCCAAAACTCCTGCAGTTTAAGCAGTAAATCGCTAAATGTGATCATTATGATCCTTAATCTCTTTAAATATAGCGCGTATTATAGCAAAAATGGCTTATTTTAGTTTTTGATCACTTTCAGATCATCGATAGAGACATCATGCCTGCGTTCGAGAATAAACCCGATATCGTTTCGCTCAAAACTCTCTACAGAGGCTTCATCCAGATAGGAGTCATTGACATAAAGCTTCAGACGCTTACCCTCTTTGACCATCTTGAGGCGGTTTTTACTGTTGTATTTTTTGATATAGGAGCTGCTCTTCCAATCGATCAGTGTACTCCATTTACCGTTATCGAAGCGGCTCAGCTTATAATAGCCGTTGGGACTGATTTCAAAGACATAATCACTGGGTTTGGATTCATCGCCCCAAAGCAGTCCGTACCCGTAATCATCGACACCGCTGAGATGGTCTACAGTCACCTCGTATGTAAAATCGTCAGATCTTTTTAACTGGGGTACCTTCAAATAGCTGGTCCAGGAGTCAGACTCCCTTAAATGTTTAAACCGGTAGACCCCGTTTTCGACACGCATATAAGCTTGAGCATCATCCCGTACTCCCCATCCCCGATTATTGTTTTCAAACCGCTCATCTATCAGCGTGGCACTTGCGCCCAATCTCATCACTTTAAGGTCATGAATCGAAAGGTCATGGTTTCTGTCTAAAAGCACCCCGATATAGGTTCTGTCAAAAGTTTCTACATTTGCCCGGTCAAGATATTTGCCGTTAAGGTAAAGCTCTACCTCTTTACCTTTTTTCTCAATTTTGAGGTGGTTTTTGCTGTTATATTTGTTAACCAACGGGCTTGGGGTCCATGCGATAACCGTATTCCATTTATCATCGACGACATGGGCCAGTTTGTAATAGCCGTTGGCCGTAATGTTAAAGACATAGAAGTTTTTATACCCTTCACCGCCCCAGCGGATGCCGTAGCCGTAGTTATCGATACCGCTGTTATGTTCCAAATTGGCTTCGTAGCTGAAGTCGTCACTTTTACTGAGCGTGTCGATCGGATGCCAAAAACTCCAACTGCCCCGCTCTCTTAGATGTTTAAAACGGTAAACCCCGTTGGCGATCTTCAAATAGGCCTGATCATCATCGCGGTAATACCAGTTGCCGCTGTCGCGATCGAACCTCTCATCCAAAAGCAGACTGCCGCTGATCGTTGTACTTTTTGACGCAGTGGTATAGCTTGGCTCATAGCTCACAGAGTATCCCTCTTTGGGCTGAAGCCGAAGATCTATGCGCAGTTGCCCGTCGACATTGACCTTTAAACGTCTGGTCTCATATCCCGATGCCGAGATCTCAAACTCGTAACTCCCCTCTTTAAGCAGTACACCCTTATGATAGGGGTTGCTGTTATTGAGGATACGCACTTTAGCGTCAGAGGGGATCGTAGCGAAGTAGACAGGATAGTTGTTTTGTGCCGTTAGCGGCAAAGCACAAAGAAGTGCTGCAATGGAGAGCAAAATACGCATGACTCTTACCTTTAAAAGGAGATGGTATAGACTCCAAACATTATAACAAAACCCTATGCGTCAGCTGAACGTTTCAGCGCCATAAACGTTCCGATCGGCTCTCCTACATAACTGCTGACCACCTGGCATTTGACCTTGAACAGATGATAGACCGTTCTTTGCGAGATCTCGGTCATCGTCTCGAAATTGCCCATCCCTTTGGCTATAACGAT
>JBFEYF010000025.1:0-15039 GCA_041562295.1 Sulfurimonadaceae bacterium | reverse complement strand
TTGACGGCATCGGCGATACGATGCGTGTCTCGATTACGGGAGAGCTTGAAGAGGAGATCAAAGTCGGCAAGGCGATCCTCAAAGACGCTGGCGTACTTAAAGAGGGGGTCAATATCATCTCCTGTCCCACCTGCGCAAGACTTGAAGCGGACCTCGTTTCGGCTGTCGCCATTGTCGAGGAGAAGACCAAACATATCAAGACCCCTTTAGATATCTCCGTCATGGGGTGTGTCGTCAACGCCATCGGTGAGGCCAAGCATGCCGATGTCGCTATAGCCTACGGCAAAGGTAAGGGTCTTGTTATGCGTAAAGGCGAAGTAGTCGCCAATTTAGAGGAGAAAGACCTCGTTGACAAGTTCCTCGAAGAGGTGGAACTTGCCGTTAAAGAGCTGGAGGAGCAGAAGTAGTGGAAGAACAACTATACAACCTCAATATCGAACGGGCCGTTTTAAACTCCATCATCTTTGACGCTGCCACCTTTGATGACGTAGCCGATGTACTGACCCACAAAGACTTCTACCTCCCTGCCCACCAGGCCTTTTTCAAGGCGATGGAATCTTTGCACGCCAAAGAGCTGCCGCTGGATGAGCTTTTTATCAAAAAAGAGTTGCACGGGGGCGAGGACAAAAATTCCGCCTTTGACGAAAACGCGATGCTCGAAGTGCTCTCCGCCAATCCGATCTCCAATACCACTGCCTACGTCAGAGAGCTTAAAGACAAGGCGATGAAACGCCACCTGATCGCACTCTCTACCGAGATCAAAAAAGCTTCTATCGAAGAGGACCTCTCAGGCAGTGAAGTGGCCGACATCGTCGAATCCAAACTTTTTGAGATCACGCAGGATAACGCGCAGTTAGATTTTCGTGACGGTAAAGATGTCGCTACGGGGACACTGAACTACATCAACGAGATGAAATCCCGGGGCAACTCGGTACTGGTCGGTGTCGATACCGGTTTTACGGATCTGAACAAAAAGACGACCGGATTCGGTGCGGGGGACCTCGTCATCCTTGCTGCCCGTCCGGCCATGGGTAAGACCGCCTTTGCACTCAATATCATGCTCAACCTTCTCAACCAGGGCAAAGGGGTAGCCTTTTTCTCGCTGGAGATGCCTGCCGAACAGCTGATGCTGCGTCTGCTTGCGGCTAAGACCTCCATCCCGCTTCAAAAGATCCGTGTCGGGGATATGAGCGACGACCAGTGGAGTGACCTGCACAACGCCAACGAGTTTCTCTCCAACCAGCCGATGTTTGTCGATGACCAGGGCTCGGTCAATATCAACCAGCTTAAAAGCAAACTGCGCAAACTCAAAGCCAAACACCCCCAAATAGAGATGGCGATCGTTGACTACCTGCAGATCATGTCCAGTTCCGGTGTAAAAAGCCGTACCGAAGAGATCTCGGAGATCTCGCGGGGCCTTAAGATGCTCGCCCGTGAGCTGAAGATGCCGATCATCGCCCTTTCACAGCTTAACCGTGGACTCGAAGCGCGTAACGACAAGCGCCCGATGCTTAGCGATATCCGTGAATCGGGTGCGATCGAGCAGGATGCCGATATCATCCTTTTTGTCTACCGTGACGACGTCTACCGTTTCAAAGAGGAGAAAGAAAAGGAAAAAGCGGCCGCCAAAGAGGGTAAAGAGTATGTCTCCGACTGGGTCGAAAAGGATGAAGAGGATGCCGAGATCATCATCGGAAAACAGCGTAACGGTCCGACAGGATTTGTCAAACTCAAATTCCAAAAGAAGTTCACCAAGTTCGTAGACGACCATGACCTGGGTATCGAGATCACCTATGAAAACGTCGACACCAAGTCAGCCGATATCAGTATCCCTGACCCGCAGCCGCAGCAACAGCCGCCGTCTGAACCCTCAGTAAGTATGCCGACAATATAAGATGAGATTAGAAGAGGGAGAACTTAAAAGCCCTGTTTTAATCAAAACCCCGTCCGATCTGCTACTGCTCTCCCTGATACTCCTGACCATCCTAAGCTTCACCCTCACCAGACACTACCAAAACTATCTCCAGCTCATACAGTTCGACTGGCATACCATGAAGGCGACTGTTCTTAACCAGGTCAAACGTGATGACAAACCCTATACCAAACTCGAGCTATTGGCAGAGGATTTTCACTTTTTCACCCTATCCTACTATGAGCTGCAAGACCTTAGAGGCCGAAGTGTCGATATCACTATTGATACGACACAGATAAACTTCGCCGATTACCTCAAGGGGTTCTTTGCCAAAAGCTATCTGGATGGTGTGTACAGGCAAAAGCGGCTGCGCTTTGAGATGATCGATACCCTTCACTCTCAACACAGTGATCCGTTGATCGCCAACCTTTACGGGGCACTTTTTTTTGTCGAGCCGATCACGTATGAACTTCGACAGAAATTGACACTTTTGGGTATCAACCATCTGGCAGCCCTGAGCGGCTTTCATCTCGGTTTTCTGGCCTTATTGATCATGCTGACTGCGACTTTGGTATATAAACCGGTACATGCACGCTACTTTCCCTACCGTCACCGCAACAGAGATATCATGGCTATCACCTTGATACTGCTGTGCGGCTATCTACTTTTCTTGCAGTTTCCGCCCTCTTTGCTGCGGGCTTACGCGATGATGGCAGTGGGGTTTTATCTTTATGACCGGGGGATCAGGATCGTCTCATTTGGGAATCTTTTTCTTACGCTGCTTCTACTGCTCGTACTCTTTCCGACGCTCTTTTTCAGTCTGGGGTTTTGGCTCTCTATTGCGGGCGTCTTTATGCTTTTTCTTATATTGCGCCATTACGGCCATCTCTCCAAATGGCAGCTTTTTGCGCTGATCAATATCGCTATATTTTTTCTGATGCAGCCGTTGGTTTTTGCTCTTTTTAAAATGACAAGCCCGGGGCAGCTTCTCTCCCCGTTTTTGAGCATGATTTTTGGGCTCTTTTACCCGCTGACACTTTTGTTTCATGCCATCGGTATACCCCAGGCCGGGGAGCCTGCTTTAATGTGGCTTTTAAGCCTCCGTTTCGATGCTTTGGAGGTAGTCGTCGGCTGGTGGAGTATCCTGCTTTATATCTTTTTGTCGGCTGCCGCGATATTTTTTCGGACGGCTTTTCATGCGCTCCTGCTTTTGGCGTTCGCGATAACCGTAAAAGCGCTCTATATATGAAGTCGCTTTCAAACCGTAGAGGTAGATGATCCAGGAGATATAGATCCATAAAAAGAAAAACAGCAGTGACGAAAAGGAGCCGTAAAGCGACTCGTAGGTCTTATTGGCAAAGATATAGGAGATAAAGAGTTTTTGCGCGATATACCACACCACCGCAGTCAGAAAAGAGCTGCGTACGACGGCACGGTTGTTCATAGCGAAGTTGATCGATACTTTCATCATGATATAGAACATCACCCAGGTGATGAAAAGAGAGAGCAGTACTTTGGGCGAAAGATGCAGCCACAGAAAAAAGTCGTTCATCATCGACGTTGCGGATGAGGAAAGATAGAGTACTATGGAGAGTGCCAACGGCGTAAAGGTTATGAGTGTCCAGTAGGTGCTAAGTGCCGTAAAGAACTTCTTTTTCGGTTTTAAAAAGATCTTCGAGACGATATACTCGTAGTTGTTAAAAAAGAGAAGCGACGTCAAGATCACATAGAATATACCGATCAGACCCATCTTAAAGCCGTTATCAAGAATCGAGTCCATATAACTGATAAGGGCTTCTGACTTTGATGGCATCATCGAGGCGAAAAGATAGGCTTTGATATCGGTATAATAGCTTTCAAAGCTGGGCAAATTCGCAATGATCGTAATAAAGATGAGCAAAATGGGAACGAGTGCAAAGATCGTATAAAAACTTAGCGAAGCCGCGTGATAGAGCATCTCACCCGAAAAAAAGTGGTAGATACTTCGGCGTGTAATATGAAAAAGTGCCAAGGTTTGACGAAGTTTCGCAAACCTGCTTAGCATTATTTTAGCCCCATCTTGTGTGGGTTGAGGATATTGTTGGGATCAAAAGCCATCTTGATATCCTGGAAAAGCTGCATCTCTTCGGGGGTGAAAGCCATACCCATATAAGGGGCCTTTGCGATACCGATACCGTGCTCGCCGCTGAGCGTCCCGCCCAGATCGACAGTTGCCTGGAAGACCTCTTCGATCGCCTGGTAGCCGATCTTCACCTGCTCAGGGTCTGAACCGTCTACCATAACATTGGTATGCACGTTTCCGTCACCCGTATGTCCGAAGCACGGGATCTTGATCTGATACTTATCCGCAATGGCATAAAACTTCTCCAAAAGTTCCGGCAGTGCCGAACGCGGCACGGTGACATCTTCATTAAGCTTCTTGCTGCCGTAGACCGAAAGTGCCGGAGACGCGTTACGGCGCGCGAACCAAAGATCAGCCGCCTCTTTGTCATCCTTGGCTATGTGAAAGTCACTACACCCGTTTTCACGGAATACCTTCTCGATCTGCCCCAGCTGGAAGTTCAGATCTTCGGGAAGGTTGCCGTCCACATCAGTAACCAGGATCGCACCCGCATCTACAGGAAGGCCCTTGTTAAAAGTCTCTTCGACCGCACGGATCGTAAGATTGTCCAAGAACTCCATCGCAACCGGCGTCACACCGCTTGCCATCGTCTTATAGACCGCTTCCATAGCTCGGCTTACCGAATCAAAGACACCCATAGCGGTCTTGGTCAGTTTGGGCTTGGAAAGAAGCTTAAGCGTGATCTCGGTCGTAACAGCCAGTGTCCCTTCGGAGGCGATCAAAATACCCGCAATGTTATACCCCGCAACATCTTTGATCGTACGTTTGCCGGCCTTGATCACATCCCCGTTGGGGCGTACCGCACGGATAGCCATCACATAATCCTTGGTGATACCGTACTTGGCAGCACGCATACCGCCCGCGTTTTCGTTGACGTTTCCGCCGATCGTAGAGTAATCCTGGCTGGCCGGATCCGGCGGATAGAAAAGTCCCACCTCCTCTACGGCACGTTGAAGATCCATATTGATGACACCCGGCTGCACGACTGCTACCATGTTCTCCATATCGATCTCGAGGATCTTGTTCATATGTTTTTCCATCGCCAGGATGATCCCGCCGTCACTGGGAAGCGCCCCGCCTGTAAATCCGGAACCGGCACCGCGTGCTACCACGACGATCTTCTGTTCGTTACAGTACTTTAAAATATCACTTACATCCTGTTCGTGACGCGGGAAGACGACCGCATCGGGTTCAAACTTCTCGCGTGTCGCATCATACGAGTAGGCGATCAGGTGCGCCTTTTCGCTGTAGACGTTGTCATCACCTACAATCGATTCAAACTTTTTGATATGTTTTTTATCTATCATCTACTTCTCTCCCAAGAGTTTCTTGTAATATGCAGGGTAATCGGTTATCTCGTCACTGCCCTCGCCCCACCAGTCGGCATTGATCTCTTTGACACGTGAGTAAAAAGGAACTTTTGTCTCCGTATCGGGAAAATCGACGTCGATGCGCTCCAGTACCTTGAAACTGTAGCAGTCGACTTTATAGAGCTTTTTACCGATAATGAGCTGAACAACCCCTATATTGTAGTCCGCACAGAAGTTTTGAAAGTCCTCTTTAAGCGGAGAGGGGTGCCCTTCGCGTGAAAGCTTCACGGCAAAAAGGTCTGAGTTGACAAAACTCTTATCACGCTGTGCGCTTGAGACAATCTGATAACTCTCCTGTGAAGGTGCTATCAGCAGAACGCGGTCATGCATCCACTCAAGACGCACTCTGTCCCCGACTGAGGGTTTCATCTTCAGTTTCGGCAAAGCCTCTTGAAACAGATCCTCAAACGCAACCACTTTCAACTTGGTCACATTCGCTTCGTTTGCCATCACTTCAACGCGGGCCAGAATCGTCTCGTAGCTTTCGTTGATCTTGTGCAGTACGATCCCTGAAGTCCCGACAGCGGCTTCGGATCTTTCAATAAAAAGTGTATCATCCTCGACCTTGGTAACGGTGTGGTCTTTGGCTATTACCCATAGCGGAAGCAGCAGTAAAAAGAGTATCAGATTTTTCAAGTTTCAATCCCCTGTTTAAGTAAGGTAATTATATCCCGCAGAATTTAAACAGACCTTGCTTTGGGTAAGATAAAGCTTATTTCGTTACAATCGCATCTTTAAAATACGGGCAGTTCAATAATCGGTGGAGTGAATGCGATATCTCTTACTTTTATTTACTATTTTAACCGCTTTAAGCGCAGCAAAACTTGAGGTCGCTACCTGGAAAAACGGCTATACCTATCTCAATTTTCTCGAAGACAACAAACTCCCCCTTCGCCCGCTGTACTATAACCTGCACCGTGACGACCAGACCCTTACCGAAGATATCTATGCCGGGACACGTTATGAGATGCTCAAAGATAATAACGGCGAACTGATCCAGGCGTTGATCCCGGTCAATAATATCCTCCAGATCCAGATCTATCAGCGGAAGGATAAAAGTTACGGTTTTCAGACAACGCCCCTGGCACTCGATTCCAAGCGTGAAGCTTTCACCTTTGAGCTTCGTACATCGCCTTATAACGATATCATGCACTATACGCAAAACCGTTTTTTGGCGCAGGAGTTTGTCTGGGCCTATAAAAACTCCCTCAACTTTAAACGGGACCTTCGAAAAGGCGACCGTATAGCAGTCATCTATACGCAGTACTACCGTAACGGCGAACAGTTCGGCTATCCCCAGATCGAAGTGGCGATGATCGAAGTCTCTAAAAAACCCAACTATATCTATCGCAACAGCGACGGGCGCTACTACAATGAAAAAGGGAAAGAAATCGAAGGTTTTATGCTGGCAAAAGCGGTCAAAAGCGGCCGTATCACCTCACGATTTTCTTTCAGACGCTACCATCCGATCCTCAAGCGCTACCGTGCGCACCTTGGTATCGATTTCGGGGCGCGTTCGGGTACGCCCATCTACGCGGCAGCAAGCGGGCGGGTCATTTTCGCCGGAGAGACCCGCGGTTATGGTAAACTTATAAAAATCCGCCATGCTGACGGGTATGTGACACTCTATGCCCACATGAGAAGTTTCCGGCGCGGCATGAGCCGCGGTAAGTGGGTCAAACAAAACACCGTGATCGGATATGTCGGCACTACCGGCTTAAGCAGCGGTCCGCACCTGCACTTTGGTCTTTATAAAAACGGACGGGCGCGCAACCCGCTCAGTGTCATCAGGATCACGACCAACCGTCTCAAAGGGAAAAAGAAAAAAGCCTTTAATGCGCTGAAAGAACGCCTGAACCAGGAAGTCAAGCTTCACCTGGAAGCCAAAACGCAACCGCGCAAGATCGATGTGCCGGAAAACGTCTGTTACCTCGGGGCCAACAACCCTGTTAACAACGCCGATAAGGATGATTGATGCAGTACGATTATGACGAACTTTTACGCTCCTTTGAAAGTTACCTGCAAGATCCCGATGAGCTGGACCTGCATGCCAGTGAGATCGCCTACCTTCTTAAAAAAATGCACCATACCGATCATGACCGGTTTTTGGGCTATCTTAACCGCATACCGGCTGATACCCTCGGGGATGTTCTTTTGGAGCTACCCGAAAAGATCAAAGATGAGGCGATCGACTACCTCACCCCAAAAGAGCTCTCAGAAGCGATCGGTCAGCTTGATTCGGATGATGCGACCGACCTGGTCCGTGACATTACGGAAAAAGATGAGGAGAAGTCGCTTGCCGTCATCGAATCCCTGCATGAAGATGACCGGGAAGAGATCAGCCGTCTGGCAAGCTTTGATGAGAACCAGGCCGGTGCGTTTATGCAGACCGAGCTTTTTGACGCCAACCTTACAGAGACCATCGGTGAAGCGATCGCCCGTCTGCGCCAAAGAAAACTTGACGGGGAACTGGACAACATCTACCAGGTCTTTATCGTCGATGACTCCAATAAACTCCTGGGAGCTATGGCGCTGGAAGACCTGATCATCTACGACTTCAATATCACCTTTGACGAGATCATCGCCAGCGGTGATTATGAGACCCGCTCCGTCGTGGGAATCGAGAAGATCGAAGAGGTTGCCAAGACTTTTGAGCAGTATGACCTCTCCGTTATCCCCGTCGTCGACTTTCAGGGAAAACTGGTCGGACGTATCACTTCGGATGATATCTATGATGTCATCGAGGAACTGGCGACCAAACAGGTCTATAACCTTGCGGGTGTTAATGAAGATGTCGAGAGCGAAGAGCAGCTTGGCGGGATCGTACGCAAACGTGCTTCCTGGCTTTTGCTTAACCTCTTTACCGCAATCATCGCATCCATTGTCATCGGCCTTTTTGACCAGACCCTGCAGGCCTTTATCCCTTTGGCTATTTTGATGCCTATTGTCGCTTCGATGGGAGGTAATGCCGGAACCCAGACGCTTACGGTCATGGTACGCCAGATCGCCCTGGGCGAGATCGACTCCCACAATGCCAAACTGGCACTGCGGCGGGAGATCGCCATCGCCGTCTTAAACGGTATGATCTTCGCCATCGTCATGGGCATCATCGCCTATTTTTGGTTTCATACCTGGCTTTTGGGGCTGGTCATCGCGCTTTCGATGATGATCAATCTTCTGGGAGCGGGCTTTTTCGGTGCGACTATCCCGCTCATGCTTAAGCGTCTTGACGTCGATCCTGCTGTCGGTTCTACCGTCTTGTTGACCACGGCTACCGATGTGATCGGTTTTTTGAGTTTTCTGGGACTGGCCAAGATCATCATACTGTAGCCGTATACTACAAGCAGTTTCCGGCTAGGTTCTGAACTCCTTCAAACGCTCATGTAAGCGCGAAGCGATCTCACTCATCTCATGGGTATCGGCTTCGATGCTTTCCACACTTTTAAGATTTCCCTGGGAGTGCTTGTAGATATCCGATATCTCGGAAATCAGCTCCTCAGTCTCATTAAACAGCTTTTGCGTATCATCATAGGAGACCGTAGCGATCGTTACCGCTTCGTCGATGATCGACGCGGTTTGCTGCAGATCCTTTTCGACACCGCTTGACTGTTGGGCCATATGGTGCATCGCCTCTTCATTTTTACTCATCTGGTCACTGGCATCATTGATCGACTGGACAATCGTTCCGATAGATATCTGGATCTCACTCAGACTCTTTTGTGTGCGCTCGGCCAGTTTTCGCACCTCATCGGCGACCACGGCAAATCCGCGTCCATGTTCTCCGGCACGTGCCGCTTCGATCGCGGCATTAAGTGCCAGCAGGTTTGTCTGGTCGGCGATATCACCGATCACTTCCAAAACCGACTTCACATCATTGGCCTGTTCGCTAAGCTGCTGCAGATGCTGGGCAAGTTCCATCTCTGTTTTGGCATTGGCATTGACAGAGTGGATAAAGCCCTGGATGATACTCTTGACTTTATAAAGCTCCTCTTTGGCGGATGTGATCTGCTCCCGGGTCTCTTTTGACTGCTTTAATGATGCAGTCAGCACTCCCTGCATCCGCTCGGTTTTGGTCGTCGCACCTGTTACGATACTGCTTTCACTTTTGACATGCTCTTTGATCTCGCTTGTATCTTCAAGCATCTTATCCGCTTTGAGCTGATTCTCCTGTCCCAACTGCTTGGTCACCCCGACTGTCTCCTGTATCACCGATATAAAATCATTGACCGCATAGGCAGCTTCGGATACCTCATCCTCTTTTTTGATCTCCAAACGCTTGGTCAGATCCTTGTCACCGCTTACCAAAGACTGTATCCTGTCACGTAACCCGTTGATCGGCTTGAGTACTTCCTGGCGGAAAAAGATCGAAAAGATAACCGATACCGCCGCAAAAGAGAGGATCAGAAGGACCAGAGAGTAGAGCTTGGCTGCAGAGATACGGCTGTCACTCTCATCCAAAGAGATCTGCAGATCCATAACGCCCAAAACGTCATCCGCATTCGCATTGACATGACAGCTCATACACTGTTGCTGCGCTTTAAGCGGTTTGAGATGTCTTTTGACATGATGTTCAGCCTTCATATCCAGGGTTTTTTGCTCACCGGTTTCAAATACCGTATCGATAGCCCTGTCATGAGCCACCTTTTCCTTGACACCGAAAAGTTCTTCGACTTTTTTCGATTTTATCACTCTCAACGATACGATGCCCTCAATGCTTTGCGCCTCTTTTAGCCGCTCTTCTATGATTTGGGGATCTCCCAGCTGCATACTGACATTGAGTGTCTGAAAAATAGAGTCACTGACCATAGAGAGTGACTTCTCGGCTGCATGGGTAGAAAACTCTTCATAGTTTTTTGATAGCAGCCAATACATAACCGTCACTGCCGTTACGGCGATAACCAACAAGGAGAGTGTAATTCGCATCTGTATCGTTTGTGGCATAGCAGGATTCCTCTGAGATAGTTCTCTGAATATCGTCTAAAAAGACATTTTCTCAAGATTTATTTTTGAACCACCAAAGAAATGCAAACATCAATCCAGGTGTCTTGGCATAGCTTTCATTGAGTGCGAAATCATAAGCATCATCGACCGCTACTTCGATTACCTCGATCTCTTCATGTTCGATACCGCCCCCTTCGCCCTTTCTCATCTGCTCATCCACTTCGGCATAAAAGAGTGCCTGTTTGCTGCCGGCAAAACCGACCGATGTATAAAAACCGCTGATCTTTTCCAACGCTTCGGGCTTAACTTCGTAACCGCACTCCTCCATAATCTCTTCGACCGCTATCTGTTCTAGCGAACTCTCTTTGTCGCAGATACCGGCACACAACTCATGGGTAAACCCCTCTTCATTACGTAAAAAGACGGCGGGTCGGAACTGTTTGACCAGGATAAAAGCCTCTTTTTGTTTATGGTATAAAAGTACCGCTACACTGTCATGCACATGGGCGATCTCCCACATCTTTGGGGTACCGTTTTGTCGGTAACGCATCAACTGGGTCTTGACAAACTGGGGTTCGGTCAGCGGGTGCAGTGAAATATCCTCGATAATACTCATCTTCTACTCTCGTTTTTGCCCAATGATAGCAAAAGATATGTTATGCTTAACTATATCCCTCTCTTTAAAAGAGGCACAAGTGAGGTCAGCATTATGGAGTATATTCGTTTTTTTGATACCCTCAAGCTATCGGATATCGCCGAAGTAGGCGGTAAAAACGCGAGCCTGGGAGAGATGGTCTGTTCCCTGGGCGGTGCCGGGGTCAAAGTGCCCCTGGGGTTTGCCACAACTGCCTCAGCCTATCACCTTCTGCTGGATGAGAACCGTTTAAGGGGTCCGATTGCCGAGCTTTTAAACGCATTGGATATCAGCGATGTCCAGGATCTGCAAAAACGGGGCAAAGCGGTCCGCCAGCTGTTTCTTGACGCCACGCTGCCGCAGATCCTTCAGGATCAGATCATCACAGCCTATACCGAGCTTTGTGAACGCTATGAGACACCCGATCTCTCTGTCGCGGTGCGCTCTTCGGGAACGGCCGAAGACCTTCCCGATGCCAGTTTCGCCGGACAGCAGGAGACCTTTTTACATATCCGCGGCAAGGAAGCTCTGCTTGATAGCGTCCGGCGCTGCTTCGCCTCGCTCTTTACCGACCGGGCGATCAGTTACCGCCACTCCAGAGGGTTTGACCACTTTAAAGTCGCCCTCTCGGTCGGGGTCCAAAAGATGGTGGGTTCCGATGAGGCCTCAAGCGGTATCATGTTTACTATCGACACCGAAAGCGGTTCTCCCGATCTGATCATGATCAATGCCACCTGGGGTCTGGGCGAGAATATCGTCGGGGGCAATATCAACCCCGATGAGTTTTACCTCTTTAAGCCGACACTGAAAAAAGGGTTTTCCACCATTGTCAAACGAACACTCGGTTCCAAAAAGCTCACCATGATCTACACAGGGGATTCTGACCGTCCGACCAAAAACATCGATACCCCCATAGCCAGACAGCAGCAGTTTTGTCTGACTGATGCGGAGATACTGCAACTGGGACAAGCAGCACTGAAGATCGAGGAGCACTACTCACAAATAGCCGGAAGTTACCGTCCCATGGATATCGAGTGGGCCAAGGAGGCTGAAACCGGAGAGCTTTATATCGTTCAGGCGCGCCCCGAGACGGTACGAAGCAAAGAGCTTGAAGGCGGGGTCAAACACCACCTTCACACCTACCATCTCACGGCAGATAAAAATGAGAAGAAGCTTCTGTTAACAGGTCGTGCCGTCGGTGATAAGATCGGGACCGGCAGGGTCCATGTCATCGAAGACCTGGCCCATGCACCCGACTTTAAAGAGGGAGAAGTTCTGGTAGCCGATAACACCGATCCGGACTGGGAACCGATCATGAAAAAGGCTTCGGCCGTTGTGACCAACCGTGGCGGGCGCACCTGTCATGCGGCCATCGTCGCCCGTGAGATCGGCGTTCCCGCTATCGTAGGCACCTCTGATGCCACTAACACACTCTTTAATGGGCAGGATGTCACCATATCGTGTGCCGAAGGGGAAGACGGTTTTATCTACGAGGGGATCTTGCCTTTTGAACAAAAAGATATCGACCTCTCCCACCTGCCCCAAACCAAGACCAAGCTCTATATGAATGTCGGCAATCCCGATCATGCATTCCGTTTTGCACAGCTTCCCAACGACGGCGTGGGACTGGCCCGCATGGAGTTTATCGTCAACTCAGCGATCAAAGCCCACCCTATGGCACTTTACTACCTGCACAAAGGGGAGTCGATCCGCGACCAGCAAAAGGTCGAGGCACTTATCAGCGGTTATGATGATCCCAAAAGCTTTTTTATCGAACAGCTGGCCACCGGTATCGGTATGATCGCGGCAGCATTCTACCCCCGTCCGGTTATCGTGCGTACCAGTGACTTTAAATCCAACGAATATAAGAATATGCTGGGCGGTAACGCTTTTGAAAGAGACGAGGAAAATCCTATGATCGGTTTCAGGGGTGCCAGCCGCTACTACTCCAAGGAGTACCGCCACGCTTTTGAGTGGGAGTGCGAAGCGCTTAAGCATGTACGAGACACGATGGGGTTGGATAATGTCAAGATTATGATCCCCTTTGTCCGCACACCCCAGGAGGGGCAAAATGTCATCGATATCATGAAAGAAAACGGTCTGGTTCAGGGCCAAAACGGTCTGGAAGTCTATGCGATGTGCGAGATCCCAAGCAACGTCATCTTGGCTGACAGGTTTTTGGAGATCTTTGACGGCTACAGTATCGGTTCCAATGACCTGACCCAGTTGACACTGGGTGTCGACAGGGACAGCGAGCTGATCTCGCATATCTTTGATGAGCGTAACGAAGCGGTGACCCGGATGCTCGAGATGGCGATTAAAGCGGCCAAAAAAGCGGGAAAATATATCGGTATCTGCGGGCAGGCACCCTCAGACTACCCGGAGATCACAAGGTTTTTGGTGCAAAACGGGATTGACTCGATCTCGCTTAATCCCGATTCGGTCATGAAGATGCGCCAGGTCGTCGTGGAACTGGAGAGCCAAAAGCACTAGACTCTTTGCAGCCGGTTCTCATCGGTATGCTCAAAGGATTTTTTACCGTAGATATCTACCAGTGTCCTCTCTTTGTAATGGAGTGTCTCACCGGTAAGTTTCACCGTAATATCAAACTTTTTCGTACTGGCGTTTTGCGACATAAAGGGGGCTTCGACAATCGAGTAGTTCGGATCCTCTGCAGAGGCTGACGCTTCGATCACAAAACCGTTTTCATCCTCACGCACTACCCTGCCGCCGGCGACCAGACAGACCCCACGCGGAATAGCGATGGAGTGGATGATTTCACGCGTGTGTGCATCCCACAGCCAATACCCTGTCTGGTCATGGATCTTGGTATCATCACTTTTACGGTAAACCTCCTGGGTATACCGTACCACGGCCAGTACCTGTGACTCCGCATTTTTGACATCCCCTACGGCAGTGAACTCAATCGTCTCGTAAAACGGATTCTCTTCGATACCTTCAGGATCGGGTGCGATATCCAGACCCTTGTCACCTTTCCATACTCCAATCAGCTTCGCCAACGGGCCAAAATCAACATCCATCTCGTCTCCTTTTTATAGTATCAAGATGCAAAAGATATTCTCTTAGAAATAACGCTCCACAAAGATCATATTGTAGTTATGACCCCCCTCCTGCACATCATTGAAATATCCGTAGACGCCCGAACGGTGTTTCAGATAGTATCCGACATGGATATCCTCCCACGCAGGGATGCCTAAAAGGCTCCCGATATCAAGATCAATACTGAAGTCAATATAATTCATCAAATGGGACATACTATCCCTGTCTTCATCCGCTTCGATATGCTCAACCAGCGGGATACGACTCACATAGGAGAGCCCGTCACCGATCCCGATACGAAAACGGCTTGCTCCGATATCGATCAGCCAGAAGATCTTGAAATAGGCCACAGCTTCAAACACATCACTCTGCTCATAGCTCTTTATCTGATTGTTATAACTTAGGGTATGGGTATAGCTGCCGGCCTCGGGGAAGTATGCGGCTCCTGCATAAAAAAGAAAGTCGTAATTTTCACTCTCTGAAATCCTCCAGCCTGTATCTACGGTAACGACATAGAGACTTTGCTGGGCGCTTTGGGACTCCTGTTTGATAAGGATATCTATCCAGTCACTGGTGGAGGCTTCGCCCACTCCGATACGCAAGCTATCTACCGCGTGGGCTGAACTAAGCAGAACCAAAAGAAGCGGCAGACAAAAGCGTAACATGGCTAATCGATATAACGTTTTGTCAGGTTTTCATAGGCATCGATACGTCGGTCCCGTAAAAACGGCCAGATATTGCGTACCTGGGCCACCCTCTTCTTTTCGATATGGACCCCGAGAATCGTTTCACTCACGGCATCTGCCTGGGCCAGGAACTCTCCCTGGGGACCTACGATAAAGGAGTTGCCCCAAAAACGTATCCCGTCCATCACACCGCTGGTATCTTTTTCAAACCCGATACGGTTACAGGAGATGACGGGGATCCCGTTGGCGATCGCGTGAGAGCGCTGGATCATGATCCAGCTCTCAAGCTGCCGCTGCTTCTCCTCTTCGCTGTC
>JBFEYF010000024.1:0-16177 GCA_041562295.1 Sulfurimonadaceae bacterium | reverse complement strand
GTATATTTTTCTCTATAGCTTTGTGTCATGATATGGATAATGATATCACCAAGATCTACAACGACCCACTCGCCTGTTGAATCGTCTACGGCTAAAAACTCCTCCCCTTCAGGCTTCAGTGCATTTTTTAGATCGTTTAAAAGCGATTCGCCGTGGCGCTCATTTAAACTGGTGGCAATGACTACCGCATCGGCAATATAATCTTGCCCATCTAAATAGACAACCTCAATATTTTCAGCTTTTTTGCTGTCCAGAAGCTTTGAGATTCTCTCAATTCTATCTTTCATTATGTTCCTTGTAATATCGTAATATCTCATCTGCTACCAGAGGCGGTAAATAATCTTTCTCAACAACTTCACGAAGCCGTGTTGAACTGATATCACACGCTACATCAAGTGACCTAAATTTTTCATTCAGTTGATACCCTCTGCGTGCCGCAACGACAAACTCGACTTCCTCTTTGAGTATCTCATACTTATGCCATTTATGCAATGAAGCGAGATTGTCAGCACCGATAATGAGATAAGGTCTTTGCTTGAAATTATAGCGTAATTTTAGTTCTTGCAGCGTCTCATAGGTAGGCGTAGGCGCTTCTCTGCGTGTTTCTATATCCAAAACCTCGACCCTGTCATACTGAGAGGCTATCTTTTTCATCCACTGCAAACGGCTTTGGGCATCTGCAAAGACACTGCTTTTAAACGGATTCAAATAAGCAGGAATAATCAACAGTTTCTCTATATCCAATATGCTCAATGCCGCTTCAATAACGGCGATATGTCCCCTGTGCGGCGGGTCAAAAGAGCCACCATAAATCGCAATTCGAATGTTTCACCCTTTTATTTTTCTGACTTAAATAAAATTATAACTACATTTGGCTAAAATAGCCCAAATTATTGTTATTGACAAATTTCCAAAACATGGAGTAATTATGGCACTTAAAATTGCAATCAACGGATTTGGCCGTATTGGACGTTGTGTAGCTCGTATTATTGCAGAGCGTGACGATATCGAACTGGTAGCGGTCAATGACCTTGCAAGCCACGATATGATGGAGTACCTTCTTAAAAACGACAGTGTTCACGGACGCTTCGACCCTGAGGTCAAGATGCTTGGTGATGATATGATGCAGATCGGCAAAGACAAAGTAAAGCTTTTCTCTGACCGCGATCCGAACAACCTGGATTTTGCCGGTGCCGGTGCAGAGATGGTTTTAGAGTGTACAGGGGTATTCCTGACACAGGAAAAAGCGCAGGTACATATCGATAACGGTATAAAGAAAGTTCTTTTCTCAGCTCCTGCAAAAGATAAAGAGACACCGACATTCGTTATGGGTGTGAATGAACATGAGTATGCGGGTCAGGCGATCGTATCGAACGCTTCATGTACGACAAACTGTCTGGGGCCTATTGCCAAAGTACTTGATGACGCTTTCGGTATCGAAAAAGGTCTGATGACTACGGTCCATTCCTACACGAACGATCAAAGTATCCTTGATGTGAAACACTCTAAAGATAAGCGCCGCGCCCGTGCAGCAGCTGTCAATATGATCCCGACTACGACAGGTGCAGCTAAAGCTATCGGTCTGGTACTGCCTCAGCTTCAGGGTAAACTGCATGGTCAAAGTGTACGTGTACCGACACCAAATGTCTCTATGGTCGACCTTAATGTCGTTGTCAAAAAAGAGACGACAAAAGAGGAGATCAATGCCCTTTTTAGAGAAAAAGCAAACGGCGAACTTGCCAACTATATTCTTGTCGATGATGAGATGCGTGTTTCTCAAGACTTCGTTGGCTGCCAATACTCAAGTATTGTCGCTGAAGACCTGACTCAGGTTATCGAAGGCAATATGGTCAAAGTTATGGCCTGGTATGACAATGAGTGGGGATATTCATCCAGACTCGTAGATATGGCACTGCATATCTCGAAATAATCAATACTAAGAGGAGTCAGCTCCTCTTAACCAAATGAACACCTGTATTGCAATAGAGGCGTCTCTTTGGCTGAAAACTTTTCAGCGCTGTTAAGCTCAAATTATTTAAGGATATAAATGGAACTCTTTTCATTAAAAGATGTGAATATCTCGGGTAAAAAGATCTTTATCCGCTGTGACTTCAATGTACCGATGGACGAATTTGGCAATATTACGGATGACAGACGTATCCGTTCGGCTATTTCGACTATCAAATACTGTCTTGATCAGGACTGCTCTTTGGTCATCGCATCCCATATGGGACGCCCCAAAGGTGAATTCGATGAGAAATATTCACTCGCCCCGGTACAAAGACGTCTGCATACACTTTTAAAACATGAGATCATTTTAGCTAAAGATGTTGTCGGTGACGATGCCAAAAGTAAAGCACAAGCACTTCAACCCGGTCAGATCCTCTTGTTGGAAAATCTCCGTTTTGAAGCGGGTGAGACCAAAAATGACGAAACACTTTCCAAAGAGCTGGCTTCTTTGGCTGATGTCTATGTGAATGACGCGTTCGGTGTCAGCCACAGAGCTCATGCTTCTGTCGAAGGGATGACCCACTTTTTTGATGACGACAAAAAAGCGGCAGGCTTTTTGCTTCAAAAAGAGATCCTCTTTTTTGCCCAGATGCTTGAAAAACCGGCACGTCCTTTTGCCGCTATTGTCGGCGGGTCTAAGGTTTCCGGTAAACTCCAGGCTTTGGAAAACCTGCTTCCCAAAGTGGATAAACTCTTTATCGGCGGAGGTATGGCATTTACCTTCCTAAAAGCTATGGGAGAGAATATCGGTAACTCTCTGGTCGAAGATGACCTGATCCCTGAAGCTCTCAACATCATGAAACAGGCCAAAGAGCTGGGCGTGAAGTTCTACCTTCCGGTGGATGTCGTCGCAGCCCAGGAGTTCGCGGCAGACTCTGTTATCAAGATCACAACATCCAAGGAGATCCCTGACGGTTGGATGGGTCTGGATATCGGACCGGCGACGGTACGTCTTTATCGCGAAGGTCTTGCAGATGTGCAGACGATTCTTTGGAACGGACCGATGGGTGTTTACGAGATGGACCGGTTTGCGCGCGGATCGCACAAGATCGCACACTTTGTAGCTGACAGTTACTCTACCTCCGTTGTAGGCGGCGGCGATACGGCAGACCTTGTTCAAAGAGTCGGTGTCGATGAAGAGATGACTTTTATCTCAACAGGCGGCGGTGCCAGTCTTGAACTTTTAGAAGGTAAGGTTCTTCCGGGTGTCAAAGCCCTTATCAAAGGATAATCATGATCTTAGCAGCCAATTTTAAAGCGTGTCATACCCGTAGTAAAACCCAGGACTATTTTGACCTTCTGGATGCCTATATAAGAGACTCCAAAACTTCGCATGAAGTGATCGTCTTTACTCCTGCGTCCGCTTTTTTACACAAAGCCTCAGGTGCGACGCTGGGTGCACAAAATGCTTATCCGGTAGACAACGGTGCCTTTACAGGGGAGACCGCTTTGGAACAGCTGCAGGAGTTTGGGATCAAGACGATCTTGATCGGCCACAGCGAAAGACGCCAGATCCTCAAAGAGGACCAAAAAACGGTTGCCGCAAAATTTGACTTCTTCAAACAGCAGGGGTTTAGAATCGTTTACTGTATCGGGGAACCCCTTGAAATTAAACAAGAGGGACAGGATGCAATCATAGAGTATCTTGATAAGGAGTTTGAAGGCATCGACCTCACTTATGAAAATATGGTTATCGCCTACGAGCCGATCTGGGCTATCGGTACGGGTCTGACTCCGACAGCATCGGAGATCGATACCATTTTAGCCGATCTCAAAGCCAAAAGCGGTAAAGAGGTACTTTATGGCGGGAGTGTCAAGGTCAACAATGCCAAAGAGATTCTCTCACTATCCAACTGTGACGGTGTACTTGTCGGCAGTGCGGCACTCAATGCAGACGATTTTATCTCCATGATAAAAGCAGCAGATTAAAATTGAATTAAAACATTAAGGATATAGATATGGTAATGAAGGGTAAAAAAGGTTTGATCATCGGTATGGCGAACAACAAATCGATCGCCTACGGTATTGCAAAAGCGTGTAAGGAACAGGGTGCAGAAATTGCGTTCACCTATCTCAATGATGCACTAAAAAAACGTGTTGAACCTATCGCAAAAGATGAGTTCTGTACAGAGAATATCTATGAGCTTGACGTCTCCAATCCGGATCATATGTCAACTATCGCTGAACGTGTCAAATCTACTTTTGGCAACATTGATTTCATTGTTCACTCGATCGCTTTTGCACCAAAAGAGGCTCTTGGCGGATCCATTCTTGATATTACCGGAGACGCGTTCAAACTCTCACTGGATGTCTCCTGTTATTCACTCATCTCTATCACACGTGAACTTAAACCGATTCTGAATGAAGACGCTTCCATTTTGACGCTTAGCTACCTCGGCGGACCGAAGTATGTACCGAACTACAACCTTATGGGTATCGCCAAAGCGGCACTGGAATCAACAGTTCGTTATATGGCTATGGATCTGGGTAAAGAGGGTATCCGTGTTAATGCGGTCAGTGCCGGCCCGATCAAGACACTTGCAGGTTCAGGGATCAGTGGATTTAGTGAACTGCTTAAGCGTAATGCCAAAGACTCTGCGCTTCGTAAAAACGTATCCCTGGAAGAGGTAGGTAACTCATCGATGTACCTACTTTCAGATTTGGCTAAAGGTGTAACGGGTGAGATTCACTATGTGGATGCGGGTTACAGCTTTATCGGTATGACAGACTCCGAGTAGTCTCTTATGAAAAAGGTGCTTCGCAGCCTTGGATATATCGCAGGGATGATGTTCCTTATCTCTGTTATCTCGTTTTTGGCTATTCACGCGGCACCCAACAGCTTTTTCTCTGCCGGGGGTCTCAACCCCAATATGACCGATGAAAACATCCAGGCGCTTAAAGCCGTCTACGGATTGGATAAGCCCCTTTTTGAACAGTATATTATCTGGATCAAAAGCCTCGTGACCCTCGATTTCGGTATCTCCTTTGTTACCGGACGCGAAGTGACGGCAGAGATCAAAGAGCGTATCGGAATAACCCTATTTATCAATCTGACGACACTTTTTATCGTCTTTATACTTTCACTTTGGCTTGGCATCAAAGCCGCCCTTAATCCCAACAGCCGTTTTGATAAAGCCGTCAAACAGCTATCTTTGCTTAGTTTTTCCATGCCCTCTTTTTACCTGGCACTGCTGTTGATCCTTTTTCTCAGTGTCGTTTTGGAGTGGTTTCCGATTGCCGGAGTCCACAGTATCGGAGTCGATAGCAGTAATCTATGGGAATATTATCTGGATATGCTGTGGCACCTCTTTTTACCCTTAATCGTCATCATCTTTGTCTCTATCGGATCGATGACGATGTATGTCAGATCTTTGGTCATAGAGATTATGAAAAGCGACTATATAGCCTTTTGTAAGGCAAGAGATCTGAGCCAGAAAGTGATGATCCGCCGCTATGTTCTGCCCAATCTTCTCCCCCCTATCATTACCCTGTTGGGGCTTTCTTTGCCCGGCTTACTGGGGGGCAGTGTGATCCTTGAGCAGATATTTTCGATCGAGGGTATGGGACAACTTTTTTATTTCTCAGCTCTCAGCCGCGATTACCCTGTCATTATGGGTATATTGATGATCACAGCACTCTTGACACTTTTGGGCAATATGCTAGCCGATCTGATCCTGCTCAAACTCAATCCTTTTTTCAAGAGAAGCCATGCCTAAACTTCATATTTTGCTTGCCCCCTCTGAGACCAAGTCTTCGGGCGGTGACTTACCCCCGTTAAGTCCGAACAGTTTTATATTCGAACCGCTCTATCCCCAAAGAGAGGCTTTGATACAAAAATATAAAGAGATGATCGGCCGTAAAGAGACCCAAGAGCTTCAAAAGAAGTTCGGCATCAAAAAGATGTCAGAGATTGAGAGCTACCTTATCGATATCACAGCTACGCCCACCAAAAAAGCGATAGAACGTTATACCGGAGTCGCTTTTGACTACCTGGACTACCCTTCACTCGATAGTGACGCCAAAGCCTATATCGATGATCAGGTGCTGCTCTTTTCAAACCTCTTTGGACCCGTAAGAGCCAAAGACCACCTCCCCTACTATAAACTCAAGCAGGGAGAGAAGCTTGACGGTATCGCTATCGACAGATACTATAAAGAGCACTTTAGTGATGCTTTAGATACCGTGCTTGAAGGTGATGTCATCGATCTCAGGGCAGGTGTCTATGAGAAGTTTTATAAGATCAGTAAGCCCTATACAACATTCAAATTCTTAAAAGAGGGAAAAGTGGTCAGCCACTGGGCAAAAGCCTACCGGGGAAAACTACTGAGAGTCCTGGCCGAAAAGAGTATTACACAAATAGAAGATCTCAAAGATGCCCTGCCTGAGACAATGCATCTGGATGAGATTAAGAAGTCGGGGAACAAAGAGGAGTGGATCATCTCCATTAGAGATTGATCCGTTTTTTTAAAGCCTCCCACTCCGATTAGGAGTTAAAGAGTGCTTCAAGTGAGTCTACAGACTCTTTTTTCTCTTCAGCTGCACCGCTGCCTGTCGTCTGGGCATCCGTTTCGATCAGTTCGATGTTATAGCCTGTCAGCATCGATGCCAGACGGATATTGATCCCGGCTTTACCGATAGCTTTGGATTTTTGATCACTGGGAAGTGTCACGATCGCTTTATCCTCTTCGATCGTCACCGATGAGATGATCGCCGGAGCCATAGCACGTGCGATAAACATCTCCGGGATCGTAGAGTACTCGATACAGTCAATGTTTTCGCCCTGAAGCTCTTCGCTGACAGCATTGATACGCACACCCTTAACACCGACTGTAGAACCGACCGCATCGACTCTCGGATGCAGTGACTGCAAAGCGATCTTGGCACGCTCACCCGGAATTCTTGCCGCTTTTTCGATACTGACAAGCTCGTCCTTGATCTCAGGGACCTCAAGCTCCAAAAGTGCTTCAAGGAATTTCGGTGTCGTACGGGAAAGCTCTAAAACCATACCGTCGCTTTTTGAAATATTAACGCGGCGCACAACAGATTTAACGACATCACCGGGACGGAATGTCTCACCCTTAATACGGTTTTTACGAGGCATAACGGCACGGATCTCATCAATTTCGATATAGGTATTACCCTGATTGTCTACACGTGTGACACGTCCGGAAATAAGCTGACCGATCTGCTCTTTATATTTATTATATAGCTGATCCTCTACCAGACGCTGCACATGGTACTCGATCTCGCGGTATAAAATGGAAGCTGCTGTACGGCCCAGTTTGTCAAAATCATGTTCATAACGAAGTTCATCATCGATCTCGACACTGTCATCAAGCTCTTTAGCCTCCGAAAGTGAAATAATCGACTGGTCTTCAGGATCGTCCAGACGTTCGTCATCATCGGCAACAACGGTGATGATCTGGATGATCGAGGTCTTTTTTGCCTCTTTATCGATCTCCGCTTCAAAGCGGTAGTTTTCATTGATCGTTTTTTGTGCTGTTTTGATCAATGCCGTCTGGATTGCTTCAGTGATTTTCTGAGGTTCGACACCTTTTTCATGAGCCATCGCATCAATAATATCAATAATATTTTCCATTTTTTTCCTTTATACCTCTAAAAAATTCTAGGGAGATCAACGGTTGCAAGCGCCGTCTTTTTGGAGTATAAAAGGGTACTCTTTTTTTGCTTTATCATTGTTTAATAGAACTTTAAATATAATCGCTAAAAATAATAATAGGTGATATTATGGAATTAAAACTAGCACGAACTGAGCTTTCGGCAAAACCTAAAAGCATCAAACTGGACAAAATCGAAGAGAAACTGGCTAAAGAAGAGCAGCTTATCCTTTACTTTGACAAAGAAAACTCTCACAAAGACCTTGTATCTTTGGTAGAGCATTTTGAAGAAAAAGAGTACAGCGTCTATCTCAAAGAGGTACGTTTCGGCCTTGCGGATAACGAGTATCTGTACGAAGTTCACATCCTGTAAGCTACTGTATGTCTAAAAAACTTTTTATCGAGACATTCGGTTGTGCGATGAATACCCGCGACAGCGAGCATATGATCGCCGAACTGAACAAGACGGAGCCCTACGAACTGACTGAAGATGCCAAGCAGGCCGACCTGATCCTGGTCAATACCTGCAGCGTCAGAGAGCGTCCCGTTCAAAAACTCTTCTCCGAACTGGGTATGTTTAACAAGCAGAAAAAAGAGGGTGCCAAAATCGGTGTCTGCGGCTGTACCGCATCCCATCTGGGCAAAGACATCATCAAGCGCGCACCCTATGTCAACTTCGTCATCGGGGCCCGTAACGTCTCCAAGATCACCGAAGTGATCAACAAAGATAAAGCGGTCGAGATCGATATCAACTATGATGAGAGCGAATACGCTTTCGGCGAGTACCGATCCAACCCGCTTAAAGCGCATATCAACATCTCTATCGGATGTGATAAGAAGTGTACTTTTTGTATCGTACCGCTTACCCGCGGTGAAGAGATCTCCATCCCGGCCGACCTGATCGTCAAAGAGACCGAAAAAGCGGTAGCAAGCGGTGCCAAAGAGGTATTTTTGCTGGGTCAAAACGTCAATAACTACGGCCGAAGGTTTTCAGCCGATCATGAGAAGATCAACTTTACCGAACTGCTTCGCCGAGTATCGGAAGTTAAAGGTCTGGAGCGTATCCGGTTTACCTCGCCCCATCCGTTTCATATGGATGACGAGTTTATCGAGGAGTTTGCCAAGAACCCAAAGATCTGCAAATCGATGCATATGCCGCTGCAGTCAGGATCGAGCAGAATACTCAAAGAGATGAAACGCGGTTACACCAAAGAGTGGTTTTTAGACCGTGCCAGGAAACTTCGTGAGATGGTTCCCGGTGTGCATATCAGTACCGATATCATCGTCGCTTTTCCGGGAGAGACCGAAGAGGATTTTGAAGATACCCTTGATGTGATGCGTCAAGTGCGCTTTGAGCAGATCTTCTCGTTTAAATACTCGCCGCGCCCAAACACCGAAGCGGAGAAGATGACCAACACCGTCGACCCCGATGTCGCCAGTGAGCGTCTGACACGGCTGCAGGCTTATAACGACCAGATCCTGGACGAGCTGGCAGCCGAACGTGTGGGTCAGATCCATAAGGTGATGTTTGAGTCTTTGGCTGCGGACAACTATGTATCGGGGCGAGCCGATAACAACATGCTGGTCAAGGTCAAAGGAAGCGAAGAGCTCATCGGTGTCATCGCCGATGTGAAGATCACCGAAGCCGGCCGCGTAGGAAATATCGGTGAACTGGTTTAAAGATTTTCTGGCCCTGAAAGTGGTGCCGATTTTGCTGCGTCTGTTTTTAAAGTTTGTCTACTATACCAACAGACGCGTCTGGATCTTTTCAGATCAGATCAAAAATGAACCGGCCATCTATATCTGCTGGCACGGCAACCTTCTGATGCAGCCCTTTTTCAAAGCCAAGCATATCCACCGCGGCGATGTCTATATGATAAACAGCGACCACAGGGATGCCGAGATCATGCTTAAAACACTTAGCGGTTTCAATCTCAAAAGTATCCGCGGTTCTACGAGAAAAGGGGGACTCAAAGCCCTGATAGAAGCACTGCAGCATGTCAAAGAGGGTTCCTCAATCGCCATCACTATTGACGGACCCAAAGGACCTCGCTATACTGTTACCAACGGGGTCGTAGCGCTGTCGCAAAAAGGTGACGTGCCTATTATTACCCAAAATGTTATACCATCTAAATATTGGCGTTTAAAGACATGGGACAAGCTGATCATACCCAAACCTTTCGGAACCCTTACCTTTATCTCCGGAGAGCCTTTTAAGGTGACCGGCATGGAGATGGATGACGCCAAAGAGCTGGTAAGAAAAAGGTTGATGGAACATGAAATTTAAACTCTTTTTTATCGTCCTTGCCCTGCTTACCCTGGGCACCCTTTTGATCTATTCACTCATCTCTCACTCCTATCAACTCTCACTCGAATCCAAAGTCCATTACTATCTGGGAGACTACGACAAAGCGTATAAGATGGCCAAAGAGGCCCATAACGAAGACAAGTACAACCGTATGGCCGCAACAGTAATGACCCAGAGTAATCTCGCCTTGGAGTATGTCAACTATATCCGACAGGCCAAAGAGTACAAAAAGAGGATTAAAGAGATCTCCCAAAAGAGGTTTGTCGAAAAAGCGGACCGCATACGCATCAAGTTTATGTGTGACATCATCATCGAACGCTATGTCAAACTCACACCCACCGTGGTGATCGATGAGGCACTCAAAGATGAGGCACTCAACGTCTACAAAGAGTTCCAAAAGATTCATGAACAAGTCACTGACGCACTATAAAGAGGCGTTTTTAGAGTACCTGGCTTCGATACAAAAAAGTTCCGACCTGACGGTCAAGACTTATGAGATTGCACTGAGACAGATGCTTGAGCATGCACTGATCGAAGAGGAATCTGACCAGATACTCATCTTTTTAATGCCGTTTCGTCAAAACATAGCCCGTCAAAACAAAAAAACGATCACCAAAAAGCTCTCGGCCATCCGCTCTTTTGTCCACTATCTCAATGATAAAACCCCGCTGCAGGTCACGCTGAAAGATGATGCTTCGGTCAAAGTGCATACCGCGCTACCCAAACCGATAGAACACCGCCATATCATCGAGGCCCTCAAAGAGGCCAATGAGGATGAAAAACTGCTTGTCGTAATGCTTTACAGCCTGGGACTTCGTATCTCGGAACTGGCTTCTATAAAGCTTGAAGATATCAAGCCCCGATGGCTTCGTGTCACCGGAAAAGGGGGAAAAATGCGGGATATTCCCCTCAGCGAAATTTTACAAAAAGAGATCGAACAATTTTGTGCAAAAAAGAACCCCAAAACCTACTTTTTTGAGAAAAATGGAGTAAGATTAAGCGAAGATAGTTTAAGATATAAACTTACTAAGATTTTTAAACGTATCGGTATGAAGGTCACGCCGCACCAGTTGCGGCACTCTTTTGCGACGTCGCTTTTAAATAACGGCGCACGCATAGAAGATGTGAGTGAACTTCTGGGTCACGAGTCGATCGCGACGACTCAGATCTATACCAAGCTGGCATCCACTATCAAGATGCAAAACTACAATAAGGCCCACCCTTTAAGTGGTGCGAAGGAAGATGAGTGTTAGGTTTTTTACAAAAACTTTATGCGCAAGTGTATATCAACGTTATTGTAGAAAACCATTATGCGGATGTCTTTGTCCGTGTTGAAAAGATGGGGAGTATCAAAGATGAGAAGCGCCAGCGATTTGAGATTCAAAACGGCGAACTTTCCGATGAAGCCGCCCATTTTATCGAGCGCTATGAGCGCAAATCCCCCTTCTCCTACATCTCACTGCTAAATCCCCTCAAACATCAGGGTGCGGCTAAAGGGTGTGACGGGATAGGGATGCAGCCCAATGTCTGGCTGTGCGCCGGAGGGAAAAAACGCCAGTGGTCGGTCTATGTCGATGCCGCACAGCTTCAGGGGCTTCAAAAACGGTTTAAAAAAACGGGTCTCGATTTTATCTTCTCCCCATTCTCGCTGCTTCGCTCCTCTTTTACCAAAGAGAGTAATGCCCCGGATGCCAAGTTGTTCATTCTGATCCTGGAAAAAAACATGAGCGTAGCCATCTTTAAAAAAGGTGTCCTGGAGTTTGCCAAACAGATCAGTATCGAAAGCGATCCTACCGATTTTGACCTCGATCACGACGATGAACTGCTTTTGGATGAAGATGATCTTATCGAAGATGAGAACGACTCTCTTGACCTGGATCTGGATATCAACCTTGATGAAGCAGAGACCAAAGATGAAGCAAGTGGCGCACTGGATGGGCTTGAGGGCTTAGAGAGTCTTGATGATCTGGAGGACCTTGAGAGTCTTGAAGGGCTTGACGAGCTGGACTCTTTAGACGATATTCAAGAGTTGGAAGATATCAATGAGCTCACTCCCAACGAGGAGCTTGAAGCCTTTACCGAAGCCGAAGATGAGTCCGAACAATCCCCATTGGTCGATGAGGAAAAAGAGAAGGCTGACCTGAGCGGCTTAAGCCGTAACTACAAGCGTTTTGAACTGATTCAAGAAGCGATACACGATTTTTACAGCAACAGCGATATCCAAAGTTCCTTTATCGAAGAGGTCTTTTTGCTTGACCAATACAGTGATGCCAAAGACCTCAAGGGGTATTTGGAGGATGAACTTTTTGTAGAAGTAACGGTGCCGAAGATTAATGCCCAGGATATACTGCTTGGGTTAGCAAAGAGCGAGGCTAAAGATGCGTCTTAGTTTTATCAAGCCCCGTCCCAAACGCCTGATCTCATGGGAGATCAAAGTACTGCTGCTTTTCTTTACCGTGATCTCTGCCCTGCTTGTCGGATCTTTTGCCTTTATCAAGTATCAGACCTACTATTTTCAGGAGAGTTCGATCCAGGCCGTGATCAAAAAGACAACTCTGGACAGTGAACGTACCAAGATGCAAAAACAGATCGATTTTATCAAGATCGAAGCCAACCGCGCCCGTGTCATCTTTACCAACAACAAACTGCTTAGCGAAAGTATCAAAAATCTTTTTGACATCGTTCCGGACAAAATAACACTTTCCAAGGCACAGTTGACCAAAGATGCCCTGACGCTTTACGGAAAGACACCGACCAAAGAGCTGTACCGCTTTATGTTGCTGGCCCCGTTGCGTTCGATATTTGACCGTTCCTATACCTCGTTTTACCAGTTGCAAAACGGATGGTATAACTTTGTCTCGACCAACTATATGGACAAAAAAAAGGTAGAGGTGCCTCATGACTAACCTGATGCGCGGGCAGAACCTGATCAATATCCTGTTACTCTCGTTGGGGTTCATTCTCCTCTTTTTCGCCTTTGTCGTCATCTTTTTTATTCCTGCCGGCAAAGCATACAAAAAAGAGCACAAAGTCTATATGCAGAAGATGTATCTTCTTGACCAGTCCCAGGAAGCGCATGACCAGACCCTTGATAACCTTAAAGAGCTTCAGGCGAAAAACCGCGCGATCATCACCGCTTACGGCAACCTTTTTGATCCGCAAGCTTTTGACAGACAATACTCCCGCTACTTCAAACGCCTGAAACTGACAGCGATGAAAAAGGGGAATAAAGAGGATATTTTTGATACCTATGCGGTCACGACCACATCCGATATCCGTACACCCTTAGACTTCTACGAGTTTTTAAAAGCGGTCAACAAAAGTGAAAATATCATCAGTATCGAGTTCCCGATCAACTTCAAAGCGGACGGCAATGTTATCCAGGCCACTTTTCATATGAAAGTCTATTCGGCTACCTTCTCAGATAATATCGATCTGGGCGGCAGCTATATCCCGGCTAAAGAGGAAGGGACGGATCTTTAAGGGGATCTTCCTGACACGGCACGCCTCCTTGAAGGCCTTGGGCATGACTGCATCGACATAGGGTGCGATAAAGAGCCGTTTCTCCTGCCACTCGATGACAAATCGGTCAGAGATGACGATACTGCTCTCTTTTAAGATCTCCTGCCGTTGTGCGTAGGAGAGGATATATCCCCGCCGTTTCAGATCCTTATCAATCGCAAAAAGTGCCTGCCTTTTGTGTTGAAACCGTATCACCGTCAGTTCATCTTTATACAACGTCTCGATCTCTTCCAAAAGCAGATCTCTGTCCCGGGCCAAGAAACGAAAGCTCTGCTTCATCCCCTCTTTGAACTCATCTAACAGTCTGTCAGAGAAGTTATGGCGGAAGTAGTTACGCTTAAAACGCTGATCCAGGTTGCTCTCATCCTCAAAATAGCGGATTCCCTCGGCCTGAAGATACTCCAAAAGCTCTTTTTTAGTGATCTCTAGCAGAGGCCTCACGATCCGATACCCATCTCTGCTATCCATAGGCTGCATCCCCAGCAGCTCAAGGCTGCCGGCCCCCTTGGTCAGCTGCATCAAAAACCACTCCGTCTGGTCATTGAGCTGATGGGCTGTAATAAGGTTTTGATACCCCTCTTCTCTTATCGTCTGCTCAAAAAAATCGTAACGGATCTTTCTCGCCTGAGCCTCATATCCGCCCTCTTCCAGTTGGGCGTCAAGGATAAAGACTCTTTTGCCGTATTGGCGGGCGAGCTCTTTGGCATAGTCGGCTTCCGCATCGCTGCTTTGTCTGGTATGGTAATTGACATGGATAAGATCAAAAGAGATAGCCTGCTTTTGCAGAAGAAAAAAGAGTGCCGAAGAGTCTACCCCGCCCGAAAAGGCGAGCAGGTTTTTACCCTTTTGCAGTGCAGAAAAATCGAGATCAAACATCTTTGATCGTAGCCAGGGCGACAGAGCCTGCGATCTCTGTCACATCGGCCTTGTAGATAACTCCGTACTCGATCGGCTCGATCTGGGTATCGTTGATATAGATCTCCCCGTCGATATCCGGAGCCCATTGGACCGCCTTGGCCGAAAGCAGGTACTCATGCTCCTCACTCTCCCCGTCGACGACTACCTCGATCGTTTTTCCTACCATCTTCTGAAGGTTCTTGGCATTAAGCTCCTCTACCGCCTCTTCCATACGCTCCAGGCGATCTGCTTTGATTTCGGGATCGATCTCCTCCATTTCAAAAGCGGACGTCCCCTCTTCATGCGAGTAATCAAAAACCGTCACGCGGTCAAAACCGAAGTTTCGGGCAAAATCAAGCATCTCTTCAAATGCCTCCTCGCTCTCACCCGGGTGCCCCACGATAAAGGAAGTGCGTACAAAAGAGTCGGGAAGCGCGCGCATCTCTTTTAGCAGTGCCTCCGTCTTTTCACGTCCGAATCCCCGCTTCATGATCTTAAGCATCCCGTCATTGATATGCTGGATCGGCATATCAAAGTAGTTATGGAAGATCTTCGAACTGCCGATCGCCTGGATCAGTTTGGATGTCGTGGTACTTGGGTAGAGATAAAGAATCCGTGCCGACTTGACTCCGTCAATGAGCTCAATACGCTTGATAAGCAGTATTAAGCCGTCGCTGATACCCTCATCTTTTAAAAAGGAGCTGCTATCCTGGGAGATAAAACTGAAATCGTAATACCCCTTGGCGACCAACGACTCCACCTCTTTGGCAATCGAATCCAATGAGCGTGAGTTGAGCTTTCCTTTAAAGGAGGGAATCGCACAGAAACTGCACTGCTGGTTACACCCTTCGGAGAGCTTGATATAGGCGTGATAACCCGAACCCGTCACGACACGTTCCGCCCCGTCGATCAGATAGACCTCATCGGAGAAGTGCGACTCTTTGGACTCCAAAAGGGCATCGATACGCTCATAATCACCCACGCCTGTAAAGAGGTCGACTTCCGGCATCTCTACTGCCAACTCTTCCCTGTAACGCTCTGACAGACATCCCGCTACGACCAGTGTTGAGCCCTCTTTGCGCTGTTCGTGCAGATTCAGGATCGTATTGACACTCTCCTCCTTGGCCGCATCGATAAAGCCGCAGGTATTGACGATGATGACATCCGCCGTTGCGGAATCGTCACTGAGAGTGTACTCTTGCAGACGCCCCAGCATCACCTCGGTATCTACAAGGTTTTTGTTACATCCCAACGAGACGATATGAAGAAGTTTTGACATAGATGACTTACCTTATATTTAATAACGCAATTATATCCTATCTGATAGCTCTGGCAAGGTCAGGGTGTGACTAAAGTGGTCCAGGTGTTCTCCTCTCTCTTTTTCTACCAAACTGATCGTAAAAGGGAGCGCCCTCTTTTTCAGCTCTCCGACACAGATATTGGGATCATCCAGAGCATAGATGATCGTATGCTCTACCCCTTGAAAATCCAATTTCGGCCACGGGAAAAAACTATCCATCTTCTGGGGAAAGGAGCTGAATGTCGGCGGGGCCACACTGAAAAGTCTTTGGGGGCGGTAGCCTGAGCGCTGCATATAGTGCCACCAGACAAGCGCACCCAGGGAGTGGGCGATGACGATATCGGGCTGACACTCCCCGACATACCGCTTTATATGCTTTAGCCAACGGTTAAGGTCGGGATTATAATTGTTGGGAATCTTGGGAAAACAGACCTCAAACGATCGCTGTTTCAGCTCTGTTTCGATCCATGTCAGCCAATGTTTGGCTTTTTTCCCGCCCCACCCGTGCAGCAGTAAAACCTT
>JBFEYF010000023.1:0-16184 GCA_041562295.1 Sulfurimonadaceae bacterium | reverse complement strand
TTTTATTTGACCTGGCTCCAGATCTGGCGTTTCCATAGGTATGCCAGGATCGTAAAGATCATCATATAAACGATCACCCAGATTCCTAGGCTTTCACGCTCCTCTTTCTTAGCGTCACCGACGCTTTCCAAATAGGTAACAATCTGTCTTTCGGTCTTTTCGTTGATGCCGACACGCGGCATTGACGAACCGATAAGAACTTTTTGCGGATCATTCAGGAAGATCGTCAGATACTCATGTCCTTTTGAGCGGATCATCATAGACAGATCCGGCGGAATCTTACCAAGGTATTTTTTAAGGATATCAGCAGGCGCTGTAGCCTCTACCTTGTCGTAAGCTACACCGTGACAACGTCCACAAGCAAGTACCGTAGCCTCTTTGTCAGAAAGCGGTTGAGCGATCGATTTAAGGTAGGCAACCATATCGTTGATCGCTTCGTCACCCAGGTAATCAAAGCCGTACATCGCGATCTTCTGCTTGTTTTTAAAGCTTTCGATATCTTTTTGTGTTGTCGCTTTGATCTGAGCCTGCTCCTCTTCACTCTCAGCTTTGGCACTGTCTAGATGCATCTGCTTCGTCTTATGAAGGTTAAATGTCGACTCAAATGCCGCATTTGCAGGGTTTTTGATGAAGTTTTTCAAAAACTTCTCATTAAAGATCGTCGCTACGTTTGAAAGATCCAAAGGAACCGCAGACTGCGTCGTCTCAGCGATATAGCGGTTTTGAAGCTTATAAAAGTTCTCTACGACATGGCTGTTCTCACCGTAAGCCGCTTTTAGCTCCTCGATACTCTTGATCTTATCATGGCCGTCAGCTTTAAGTGTATGACACACGATACAGTTTTGCTCTACCAGGGCCTTACCTTTGGCGGCACTGCCCTCACCGGCAATCTCGGGAAGGTCTTTAAACTTAAAGTCGGCCTTTTCAAGGTGCGGGTGCATAATGGAGTGTGCCAAAGGCTCGATACCCCAATATGTAAATGCCGTTAAAACGGTAATGAGAAGTAATATTTTCAACTCTTTCATTATTTACCTCCCAAAAGTTTTTCTTCTTTTTTCGTCACAAACGGAAGGACGATGAAAAGTGCCAGGAATGTTACGGATGCAACAAAACCTACCCAGGCATTGGCACCGGTCGGAGGCAGTTTTCCGAAGATCGTAAGCACGATCATATCCGCGATAAATACCCAGAACCAGATTTTAAAGTAAGGGCGTCTGTGTGTCGGAAGCACTCTCGGGCTTCTGTCAAGCCACGGCATTAAGAAAAAGATACCGTTGGCAATGGCAAATGCGATCAGACCGAGATCTTTACCCGAGATCCCCAGGATATCAAAAAACCAGCCGCGAAGTACCTCATAAGACCACAGGAAGTACCACTCCGGATAGATATGCGCAGGTGTTTTAAGCCCGTCCGCTTTTTCAAAGTTGACCGGGTCCATAGCAAAACCGTAGTGGTAAAAGACCAGGTAGAAGAAAAAGACCAAGAACGCACCCAGGACAAAGAGGTCTTTGGACAAGAAGACCGGCCAGAACGGGATAACCTTGGACTCTTTTTTATTCCCCGCTTTATATTTTTCCGCTTCCGCTTCAAAATCGATATCCTCACCTGTCTGGTTATTCACATGAGGGAAACGCAGAGCATAGAAGTGAAGCCCGATAAGTCCCATGATTACTAAAGGAAGCAGCAGTACATGCAGCATGAAAAAACGTGTCAATGTCGCATCGGCTACATAGAAGTTACCGCGGATCCAGACAACAAGATCACCGCCGATCAAAGGGATACCGCCGAAGATCTCCGTAATAACATACGCTGCCCAGTACGACATCTGTCCCCAAGGAAGCATGTAACCTGAGAACCCTTCTGCAGAAAAGATCGCAAAAAGGAGTACGCCTGAGATCCAGATCATCTCACGACCCTTTTTATAAGAGCCGTAATAGATACCTGTAAACATATGGATATAGATCACCAAAAAGATTACCGAAGCTCCGACCGCATGGATATGTCTGAAAAGCCACCCGTAGGCCACATCCTGCATGATGGTAAAGTTGACACTGTCAAACGCCATCTCCGCATCCGGTTTGTAATACATGAGAAGGAAAATTCCTGAAATGACCAAAAGGGTAAATACGGTCGCAAGAATAACTCCCATCGCCCATAAAAAATTGATATTTTTCGGAATCCAGTACTCGATCATCAGGATTCGTGTCAGTGCATTCGTGCCAAGACGCTGATCAAACCACTCCCCAATACTTTCTGCTTTGTCAAATTTTGCCATTATCTTCCCCCTACGCCTGCGCTGCCGCTAGTTTTTTATACTCAGGTCCCTCTTCGCCAAGAACGATCGTAGAACCTTTAAGTGAGAACGGAGGAATCACAAGCGGTTTCGGCGGAGGGCCGAACGTCTGCTTACCGCTTGCATCAAACTCACCACCGTGACACGGACATTTAAAGTCCATCTTTCCTTCACGGTACGTAGGAATACAGCCAAGATGTGTACACAAGCCGATAACGACCAGGTAACGTGTGTCGCCTACAACGACATCACGCTCATCCTCTTTTGGCATAGCAGCACTCTTTTTCATGACGAAAATGGGCTTGCCGCGCCACTTGATAATGTTGAGTTTACCCTCTTGCAAACTCTCCAGGTTAACACTGATAAAACCACTTGAAAGAGCACTTGGAAGCGGATCCCAAGCCTTTTTCATAGGAATTAACGCAGCGGCAGCACCGATAGCTGCAAAACCACCAAAACCCCATCCGATGAAATTTCTTCTGCCTTTATCTTCCATACCTATCCTTTTGAAATTGCGCTCATTATAATCAAAAAAATATGAAATTGGTTTTAAGAAAAAGCTTTTTTCACCCTTAGTGCCAATTTTTGGGCACTGTTTGTTACCTTGGCAACCTTAACCTGCTCTTTCCACATAGCAATATCAGCAGCTGTAATCGGTCCCATAGGAACCACAGTAATCCCTGCATTTTCCAAAATTTCGGCATAGTTGGGATCATAATCGACACGCTGCATATAGACAACAGCCGTACCCGCCAGACTCGCTTCGAGGGCTGCCTGATAGGAGCTGGTTATCAGCAGCGATGCTTCTTTGATGGCATCGATATACTCATCCTCCTCTTTGACACTTTTAAAGTGGGGTGCGAGCTTATCCTCATAATCCAGGAAAAAATAGAAGCCCAACAGCAGGTCCACATCTTTGAGTTCTGACGCCTGGGCAAGCTTTAAAAGATCCTCTTCATAATCATCATCACCGAAAAAAAGAAGTGTCGAACCGTTTTTCTCCACTTTCTCTTCAAAAGTTGATGCGATGGCAAATCCGTCTTTACCGCCGTAGATGGCATTTTCATCATCCCCGTCCATCGCATCGATAAAACGGATAAAAGGGAAAAAGAAATCTTTCATATCCTTCAGGATCAGATCGTTGGCTTCGTTGGAATCAAAGAGCATCTTATCGCCGCGGACTGCGATATTGGGGATATTGCGTATCACATCGATACCGACACCCCGTTGAAAATGGTACTGCTTGCAGATGCTGGCGATGCGAAAATCGTTGGTCAATAGCGTAATATCCAGATCCTGCAGATGTTCGATCAGTGCAGAAGCACGTCTGAACTGATCCAGGCCTACCCTGTGACCGGTATTGACATAATAAAAACTTCTACTCATTCTCTTTGCTCCCCTCTTTTTTCCTGTTCATGCGGATATAGATCTGCAAGATCTCTATCGCGGCAGGGGTCACACCCGATATCTGCGATGCGGCCTGAAGCGTCGGCGGAGCGACGATGGCCAGCTTCTCCTGGATCTCCTTGGAGATACCCGGTATCTTTGTAAAATCGAGTGTTTCGGGGATCTTGACATGAATCCATTTATGCATACGCTCCACATCATCTTTTTGCTTTTCGATATAGCGGTAATATTTGGCATCTACCAGAATCTGTTCCTGGATGTAGCTGCTGTATGTTTCAAATTCAGGCATCAATGCCATAAGCTTCTCTTTGGTAAAACTTTTGCGTGCGACGATCTGCAGCGCCTGCATCTTATCCGTGATCTTCTCTTCACCGATTTCTTCTAAAAAAGCGATAAACTCCTTGTTCGGTGTACAGGTACGCTCTTTGAGTGCCGCGATCCCCGCTTCGATCTGATCCCGTTTTTCTACCATAGCGTTATAGGCTTGCTCTTCCAAAAGCCCCAGAGCATAGCCGTAGCCCGAAAGACGGATATCCGCGTTATCTTCTCTCAAGAGCAGACGGTACTCGGCGCGGGAGGTAAACATACGGTAAGGTTCTTTCGTACCCTTGGTCACAAGGTCATCGATCAGTACCCCGATATAGGCTTCGTCACGGCGCAGGATAAAGGGTTCTTTTCCCTGGATGGAGAGTACCGCGTTGATACCGGCCATCAGGCCCTGGGCAGCAGCCTCTTCATAGCCTGTCGTACCGTTGATCTGACCGGCCATATATAGATGCTTGATCTTTTTGGTCTCGAGTGTATGTTTGAGTGTCAGCGGGTTGATATAGTCATACTCGATGGCATAACCGTAACGCACGATCTTGGCATTTTCCAATCCCTTCACCGACGTGATCATCTCACGCTGGACATCCGGCGGCAGCGATGTGGACATCCCGTTGATATAGACTTCCGTATTTTCTGCCGTTTGGGGTTCAATAAAGAGGTGATGGCGCTCTTTATCGGCAAAGCGGTTGATCTTATCCTCAATCGAGGGGCAGTAGCGGGGGCCCACCCCTTCGATCTGTCCGATAAACAGCGGTGCCCTGTCGAAATTACTCTCGATGATGTGATGGGTATTGAGATTGGTATAGGTGATAAAGCAGGGAAGCTGCTTTTTCTCTTTGAACTTTTCGATCGGGGTTCTGAACGAGAAGGGCTGGATATCCTCATCGCCCGGCTGCGGTTCCATCACCGAGTAATCGATCGTACCGGAATCGATACGGGGACAGGTTCCCGTTTTGAGCCGTCCCATGTCCAGACCGTGATCTTTAAGCGATTTGGAGAGTCCTATTGCAGCGAACTCACCGAAACGTCCCGCTTTGATCTGGCGTTCGCCGATATGTACCGTCCCGTCCAAAAAGGTACCGGCGGTTATAACGACCCGCTGTGCCATAAACTCGTTTAAGAGTTCTGTGCGTACACCTTTGACGGTATCCTCTTCAACGATAAGCTCCTCTACCGTCTCCTGTATCAGGTCAAGATTTGGGGTATTAAGACAGAGATTGCGCATAACGACGCGGTAGCGGTCCATATCGATCTGGGCACGCGTTCCCCGAACTGCAGGTCCCTTGGTCGCATTAAGGATTCGAAACTGTATACCGACCTCATCCGTTGTCAATCCCATCTGGCCGCCAAGCGCATCCACCTCTTTGACGAGATGCCCCTTGGCCAATCCGCCTACGGCGGGATTACATGACGTTGCCCCGACATTCTCGGCCAACATACTGATAAGTGCTGTCTTTTGTCCCATCTTAGCCGCTGCCAATGCCGCTTCAATACCTGCATGACCGCCACCTACGACAATTACATCATAGTTCATCTACTGTTCCATCACGGGCAAATATATACCCTTAAATTATTATTGTGATAATAGCGAATTATTAATAAAAAAGTGTTTGGGTTTAAACTTACCCCAAATTTTTAGCCCTGTATAAGGTTGTAGACCCCTTTTTCCAAGCTGAAAGTGGCTTGGTAAAAGACATCGAGTGATGTCACGTTTACACCGGCAGCTAGATCTTCATTTCAGAGTTTTTCTGAAGCTTCATCGCTTCGGCCTGATTGTTGTCGATACACTCCCGGATGGATGAGGCGATACAGAAGTAGTGTCCCTGGGCGTAATCGATATCCATCTCGATAAGGGTCTGCAGGATCTGTTCATTCTCCACATATTCACAGATCACTTCGATACCCATCACTTTGGCGATGTCGTTAACGGCACGGACCATCTCTCTGTTAACCTTGTTGACATGGATATCTTTGACAAACTGTCCGTCAATTTTAAGATAGTCAACCGGAATGTTTTTCAAATAGGCGAACGAGGAGAGACCCGATCCGAAATCATCCAGGGCAAAAAGGCACCCAAGCTCCCGCAGACTCTTGATAAAGATCAGGGCATTGGTCAGGTTCGATATCGCGGCCGTCTCGGTCAGTTCGAAACAGATATATTCATGGGGGACCTCCGTCTCCATAAAAAGCTGCTTGATGTAGTCAATCAAGGTATCATCACTGAGTGACTGTCCCGATAGGTTGATACTAAAGTGACAGATATAACCCATATCGAGTACTTCTCTGAGAAGGTAGATCGACTCTTTGATCACCCAGCGGTCGATCAGTTTCATCGAATGGAAACGCTCCGCAGCCGGTATAAAGGCCATCGGTTCGATGATCTTGCCGTCGCGGTTTTTCATCCGGATCAAAATCTCAAAATGGGGCGTGTTGAACCCGATTTTCAGGGACTTGATAGGCTGACCGTAGAGAAGAAAACGCTCCTCGTCCAAAGCGTGCTGGATCTCATCGATCCACTCGGCATCGTTACGGTGTTTGGCCAGTTCGACATCCAGTTTTTCAAACGTATAGATCTGGTTACGCCCGTTCTCTTTGGCCGTATAACAGGCGGCATCGGCTGAGACCAGAAGGTCATTGGTATTGTTACACTCTGATGAGATAGCGACCATGCCGATACTGGCACCCACGGTAAAGAGCTTATCCTCCCAGGTAAAACGATAGGAACAGACCGTATCGAGTATCTTTTGCGCTTCTGCTTTGGCTTCATCCAGCGTATGGTTGTATAAGATCAGGCCGAATTCATCCCCGCCCAGACGTGCCATGAAGGTGTTACCCGAAAGATGGTTGGAAAGAAGCAGCGAAAGCTGTCGTAAAAGCTCATCCCCCGCCACATGACCCGACGTATCATTGACCACCTTGAACTGGTCCAGGTCCATATAGCACAGCACATGCTGGGTCTGTCTCTTTTTGGCATCTTCAAGCGCGCTGGTAAGACGCTGTTCAAACTCATACCGGTTATAAAGCCCCGTCAGGCGGTCATGTATCGCCAACTCCTTAAGCTCTTTGGTCTGTTTGAGTACCTCTTCTTGCAGGTTTTGGGAGTGCTGCTTGAGACGGTTGTTAAGCTGGATGTTTTCAAAACTGGCCCGTGCCAGTTCATCGGTATTGACCATGACACGATATCCCATCATCACTATAATGGCAATAATGGTGAAGATATTGATACGGATCAAAAGCGGGTCGGATATAAACATAAAAAGGAGCAGCAACAGCGAGATAATGAGAATAAAGCCGTTATACTGCATACCGGTACAGCGCGTCACTTTTAAACTACAGTTATCACACCGCTCATACGGCCTGAACCCGTTGTTGGCCAAAATACAGTTGTGGTTGATATACTCTTGCGCCTCTTTTTTCAACGGGGACTTCTTATTTGGATGCATGCTTGAACATTCCCAAAAGTTTCGTGTAGGCGATATACATCAGACCCGACATACAAAACCCGAAAAAAGTAGAGATCATCATCATGATCGCCATATAAAACGCCAGCACGACCGAAGCGACAGAGTAATCGATCAGGTAGAGATAAAGCACCAGCATCCCGACACTAAAACGCATCACCTCTTCAAAAAGCTCCATACTGCGCAGAATCTCAAAAGAGCGTTTGTAGCGGTTGTTGAGTTTGAAAATTTTGGCAAAACCGAACAGGTCCAGAAATCTCAATAACCAGCTGGTAAGACTGTGATTGATACCGAAAAAGATAGTAGATAGGGTAAAAAGCAGCATCACATAGATCCCTTCTATCACTCCAAAGAGTGCATACAAAGCGATTAATACCGTCATCACCAAACGTGAAAAACGGATATTATCCGCCTTCTGTCTTTTAGCTGCCATCTACTCGTTTCCATACCTTTTTATCTGCTTTCCCCAAAGCACTGTTGATTGATTATAGCACACCTTTAACTTTTTTGCTTTTGTAAAAATTCATAATAGTGCCCAAGTTTACTCTCCAGCTCTTCATGGGTACCATCCTCTACAATCTTGCCGTTTTCAAGTACATAGATATGATCGGCATTGAGTACGGTACTGAGCCGGTGGGCGATGGTGATGACCGTCTTGTTTTCCAAGATAGGCTGCAGTGCTTCAAAGAGTTTTGACTCGGTATGGACATCCAAAGCCGAGGTCGACTCGTCAAAGATCACTACTTCGGGATCGGCCAGGATCATACGTGCGATGGAGAGACGCTGACGCTGCCCACCTGAAAGCCTCACACCGTTTTTCCCGACAACCGTATCCAGTCCGGACTCCAAACCCTTGACAAAACTGCCCATCTGGGCGATCTCAAGGGCCTGCATCATCGCCTCTTCGCTGTAGGCTTCCCCCATGGTCAGATTAAACTTCAGACTCTCATTAAAAAGGATCGGCATCTGCAGCACCAAAAAGATCGATGACCTCAGGCTTTGACGGCTTAAATCGTCGATCTCAATCCCGTTAAACAAAAGCTCTCCGCTCTCTTTGTGGTAAAAACCGGCTATCAGCTGTGCCAGTGTCGTTTTTCCGCTGCCGCTTGAACCGATGATCGCAAGTTTTTGCTTGGGCCTGATACACATCGAGACTCCGTCCAAAACCCGCTCTTTACTCTTATACCCAAAGCCGACCTCTTGCAGTTCGATCTCGATCCCCCCGTGAGAGCGGGGAAGAGCTTTCGTACCGAAGGGTTCGAGTCTGAGATCATTGATCCGGTTGACCCGGTCAAGCGCCGCATCCGCCGAAGCGAAAGCGTACTGGAGATTCAAAATATCCTGAATCGGTGTCATGATAAACCAGATGTAGCCAAACATCGCAAACATCATCCCGATACTCAGGTCACTGTAGACGACAAGGATCAGCCCCGCAGCACGAAAAAGCTCAAACGAGGAGAGGAACAGGGTGTAAGAGAAGCGTTCGGAAGCGAGGCTTTTATACCCGAAAAGGTTGGAGCTCTCTTTGACCGCATGGGCCTTTTCGATCAGTTTTGCGAAAAAGTAGTGCTCTTTGTTGCTGGCCTTGATCTGACCGAACAGATCGAGTGTCTCTCCCACATCCTGCTGAAAATCCTCAATAGCGGCATTCTCCTCTTTTTTCAGACGCCCGACACTCTTGGCGATCCGTTTGGTCATAAGCATCACTAACGGCTGAAACAGCAGTATCAAAAGTCCTAAAAGGGGGTGAATGGCGATCATGACAACCGCTACGCCCAAAAGCGTCAACACCGATGCGACCAGCTTACTGGTACTGTTGACGATAAAGCTGTCCAGGGTGTTGATATCGGTAACGAGATTGGAGCCGATAGCACCGGAACCGAGTGTCTCGTAATCATTCATCGAGACCTTTTCCAGGCGGGATATCATCTTTTTACGCAGTGCGAATGTCACCTCTTTGGAGAGGCGCATAAAAATCTTGGTCTGAAAAACCGAAACCAGAAAGTAGGCAAACCGCAGTGCTATGACGCTCATAAGTACGACCAGAACATAGTACCAGGCCTCTCCGCTTCCAAAGAGGGCATCGATCGTGGCGACAAACCCTGCAGGTTTGTCCAACAGCACCTCATCGACCAAAACAGGCAGCATCAGAGGTATCGGGATACTCAGCAGTATGACGATAAGCGTCACAAACTGCCCTCCGATCATCGTTCGGCGGTTTGAAACAATAATTTTCCAGATCTCATTCCAGGTCACGGGCAACTCCAAAATCTTAATTGTATAGCGTACCCGATTAACCGGAGGTTAACGAAGCTGCAGTCGGTGAAGAAAGGGGATCTTCCCCGAAAAAATACAGTGCGGTTGATTAGAGCGATCCAAACCCGGGGCTTGGATGAAATCTATAAGAAGAAAAAGTGGTGTTTTAGTTTAAAAACATAACATCGACGGCTGAACCGGCTGCCAAATCGGTATCGTTTTCACCCGTTAAAAGCAAGGCGGTTGCACCCATCATATTGGTCAAAATAGCGGAACTGCCGCTTTTTTTGCCCTGAAAATCGACCTCGTAAAGACCGTTGACGATCCGGACGTTACAGGGGGTAAACTCGCTTTTTTTGGTGCGTTTTTTAAAATCTTCCCGCAACGTCGCTTTGACGATATTGGGGGCATAGACCTGCCCTTTCAGACGTGAGAGGATCGGGATCACGTAAAGCATAAAGGTAACGGTCGATGAGAAGGCAAAGCCCGGAAGCGCGACGATAAACTTGTTATCCTTTTGCGCGACCATCACATGCTGGCCGGGTTTAATACGCACACCTTTATAGATCACCGTGGCACCCAGCTGGGGTATGATATCTTTGACAAAGTCATAATCTCCGACACTCACGCCGCCCGTCGTCACGACGATATCGGCAGCTGCAAGAGCCTCGTTCATATGATGCTTGATATCTTCAAAAGCATCGCTGACCACACCCATCTGTACCGTCTTGCCGCCGTGAAAATCGACCAGAGCCTCCAGCGTATAGTTATTGGAACTTCTGATCTGCGCAGGGTTGTCGCTGCACTCTCCCAGATCAAGAACCTCGCTTCCCGTAGCCAAAATAGCCACTTTAGGCTGCATCACGACCGGAATCATCACGCGTCCCAGACCGGCCAAGACGCCGATCTCCGCATACTCTAACGTCGTACCTCTACAGATAAGGGTCTCCCCTTTGTGATAGCTCTCACCGATGGGACGTACGGCGAACCCTTCGGGGACTTTTTCATTGATGATGATCTTGCCCGCTTCGACCGTCACATTTTCGATCGGGATCAGGGTGTCGGCTCCTTCAGGCATCAAAGAGCCCGTAAAGGTCTTGATCGCCATACCCGGTGTGACGGCCTGCTTGATATCGTGTCCCGCAGGATTGTCACTCTCTGCCAGGGCGATCTCGCCCATATCCTGGTCTGCGGAGATGATGGCATAGCCGTCCATCGCAGAAGTGGGCGCCGAAGGTGAACTCTCTTTGGCGATGATATCTTCAGCCAGTACACGTCCGCGTGCCTGGGATAAAAAGACGTTCTCTTTGGGGCAGGCGGTGATCGTCAGTTCATCGAGGGCAATCATACTCTCTTCATAAGAGATAAATCCCATTATCTGCTCCCCAAAATGCCGCTTCCGGAAATAGCCGTACTGCGGTCTTCGGCATAGACACGCTTGCCATCGATTAGGTCATATTTCCAGATCGGTGCCGAAGCTTTGAAATCTTCGACAAACTCATCGATCATCTCAAGTGCGACACGGCGCTTGGGAGAGAAGATCGCTGCGATATAGGAGGATTCATGTACCAGCACATCCCCGCGCGAATGGGCCATCTTCAGCCAGGCGCCTTTAGCCTTCGCTTTTTCCTGCCATGCGTCAAACCAGCTGTTAAGGATCGGTTCGTAGATATCAAAACTGAGTCCTTCGATGCCGTCTTCGTCTCTGACCGTACCGATAAAGGGGATATAGGCGCCGTAGTTGTTTTCTGACTCTTCCCTGTACCAGCGCGCCAAAATCTCTTCTACGGGAAGCGCTCCATCATATAGTTCTAACATTTAACCGCCACATACCGGAGGCAGCAGTGAAACTTTGTCACCGCTGTTTAGTTTATAGCTTAGATCCGCAATCAGGGCATCATTGACAGCGACTGCAGCGGAATCGAGCCACTGTTTAAGCTGCTCATCTTTTTGCAGCTCTGCCGCGACATCTGCCAACGTCACAGCATCGATTTGCATCGGTTCTCGGCCGATCGGTCCTAAAAATTCTACCGTTACCATACTCAAAATCCTGCTTATTATTTTGAGAAATTATACCCAAAGTGCATCTTTTATGCCTTAAGCAGTTCGGCCTAAGATTATCCTTTAAGTAATCTGTCGTTAAAATAGCTTTTACTATTTACACACTTCCCCGAATAAAGGCGTTGCGATGAAAAGACTCCTCCTGATCACCACACTCTTGAGTACATTTTCGTTTGCCGCAGAGAGCTTTACTGCCTGTGACAGCGATAAAAAAACAGCCAAAGCCGCTTTAGCCAACCAGATCATCACGACAATCGAGTCAAGCTTCAGCACCAATGAAACGGTCAGCAGCGGTCTGTTTGACTTCAACCAAAAAAGCAGCCAGCGTACCATCAAAAGCAGCAGCCGCCTCACCCTTTCGGATATCAGCTTCTCAACCAAAGAGGATCAGGTATGTGCCTCCATATCCAAAGAGACACTGATCGAACTGGCCCAGGGAAAGATCAAAGCGATCCAGCACTACAATCTTAAAGAGCTCCCCGCCGATGAGCTGACACTGATTTACTATCTTGAGGAACGTCTTGACCAGATCAACCAGGCGCGGGCTATCGTCTCCCTATTTCCCGATACTTTCAGTGACGAGCAGCGTGAACTGATGGAGAAACAGCATAAGAGTTTTACCACCGAACGCAGTAAACATCACGCCCAGAAAATAAGTTTTGTCATCACACCTGACAGTGCCGAACTTTATATCGACGGCGAGAAGCAGCAAACCCATCACAATATCTACCTGAAAGCTCAAAAACACAGCTATACGATCAAGGCCAAAGACCACGCCGACTATACCGAGACCTTTGATCTGCAGGCACGTCAAAAACGTACCGTTACGATTGACCTCGCCGGTCAGCACTACCCCCGTGTCACGATCATGCTGACAGCCAAAGGGGTGGTCAAGATTGATGATAAAATCGTTGAAGCCAACACACCGGTTGTCGTAAAACCCGGTTCCCACACTTATACGGTTCAGGCAAAGGGGTACTGCCCGATCAGCGGAAGTTTTGAGATGGCTCTGGGTGAGAAGAAGAGCATCGATGTAGACCACGCCTCCTACACCTTCCCGCAATTGACGGTCAACTCCAACCAGGAAGATGCCAAGCTTGCCATCAATGCGGAGCCTTATTCGCTGGGCAAAACGAAGACATTCGACAGCTGCGGACAAAAAGAGGTGACCTATACCGTGACGTTTGAAGATCAGGTCCAAAACGGTACCGTAGTGCTTGAACCGGGTATGATCAAGACAACCAGCGTCAACTTCCTGACAAGAACAGACAAAAAAGCGCTCAGAGAGATCGCCAAGATCTACCGCGACAAAGGAAGACTGCTCTTTTATACGGCACTCGATATCTATGATGAAACAGAACTGACCGTCTACGGTGTGGATTATATCAAGCATAAAGAGTGGCTGCGTTACGGGTACGGTGTGGACTATGCAAGCGAGAACAATGCCACCTCGACAAACGTCCATTTAAGCGTCGCGCTTCAGCTTACAGACTGGGGCTCTGAGCGGTTGCCTCTGCATCTGGGTACCGTCGCCTTGATCCCCTATATCGGAGGCCAGATCGGTTTTACCCACCAGAACTTCGGTCCGGATGAGAACGATCTTTCCGGTAAAGCGATCGCCGGTATCGACTTCGCCTTTACCCAAAGCATCTCTTTTGAGCTCTTTTACCAGAAAAACTTCTATATGGAAAAAGAGGACCGTATCGGTATCGCCCTCTCTTTGACCAATCCCTTCTAACCGGGCCGTTATGATATTTGGAAAGATAGATTATCTCAACCTGCTTCCGTTTCATGTCTTTATCAAAAGGCATATGCGAAGCTCCCGCCTGCACTCGACGATTCATTATAAAAAAGGGGTTCCCTCCCAGATCAATGCCGCTTTTAAAAAACGGCGTGTCGATGCCGCCTTTATCTCTTCGATCGAGAGCAAAAAGTATAACTGTCTCGATCTGGGTATCGTGGCGAAAAAAGAGGTCCTCTCGGTACTTCTGATCCCGGGGGAGGAGCAAAAGGATGCCGCCTCGGCCAGTTCCAACGCCCTGGCCCAGAAACTGGGTCTAAAAGGGAGGGTCCTTATCGGGGATGCGGCGCTTCGCTACTATCTGTCCCACCAGGATGCCGTCGATATGGCTTCGGTTTGGTATGAAAAGCACCGCCTCCCTTTTGTCTTTGCGAGGCTCTGTTTTCACAAAAAGGGGTGCTATCTGAAAAAGCTGGGCAGAGAGTTTTTAAAACATCCGACCAAGATCCCCTACTACCAACTCAAAAAAGCGAGCCAAAAAAGCGGTATACCGGTCAAAGATATCCAGTTTTATCTGACAAAGATCTCCTACCATATCGATCCCCACGGTAAAAAAGCACTGAAAAAGTTTTTATAAGCCAAACCTGTGTTACCATAAGCCTATAACTCATTTAAAGGCAGCTTCATGGCGCAAAATGACGCATTCAACAACGCCTGTTCCCAACTCATATCCAAAGATGACCTGACGGTTCCCGACGAGGTCCAAAAACTTCTTAAAGAGCAGGATGTCGCCGTCTACATCGACAAAAAGCTCAATGCCAACTTCAAGATCTATGCCGATCACGCTATCTACCTTACCCGCATGACCCCGCTATTTAGGTACCTGGGGTTTGAGATTATCGACGGCATCTCCTATACGGTGATGATCGACGACAAAGAGATCTTTGTCAACCGCTTCAACCTGGAAGTACAGGATAACGATCAGCTGATCCGATCCCAACAAAACATTACCGACACACTGACCCAGGCGTTGCAAAACACCATAGCCATCGAGTCCAAACTCTTCTCACTGATCTACCTGGAAAACCTCTCTCTGCGCCAGATACGGCTGCTGCAGGCCTTTATCGAGTATATCACCCAGTCCGTGGCCACGATGAGCCAGATGATGATCGAACAGACACTGTGCAAATACCACACCATCACCAAACTGATCATCGACTTTTTCATCACCAAATTCGATCCCACGTTAAAAAAACGCAACGATACCCTGCAGTCCTATGAAAAAGAGCTTTTGGAAGCGATCAAAGAGGTCCCCTATATCACGGACGACCAAGTCCTCAAACTCCTGTATGAACTTTTAAAACACACCCAGCGGACCAACTACTTCTTCGAACGTGAGACCATCGCGTTAAAAATCGATACAGCCAGCTTCAAAGGCCATCTCAAAGGACTGCAACCCAATATCGAGAGTTTTGTCTACAGTGAGAAACTGTGCGGTATCCATCTGCGTATGAGCCGTGTATCACGGGGCGGACTTCGCCACAGTGAACGTTATGACGACTACCGCCAGGAGATTAAATCTTTGATGATCACCCAGGAGGGGAAAAACTCCATCATCGTACCCGACGGGGCCAAAGGGGGCTTTGTCATCCGCGAGGACATCAAAGAGCTTTCAAAGGAGCGTTTTACAGCCTACTACTCCCTTTTTATCCATAACCTGCTTGATCTGATCGACAACCGTACAGACGGTAAGATCGTCCATGACGAGCGCATTGTCGCTTATGACGGGGAAGACAGCTATTTTGTCGTTGCTGCGGATAAGGGCACGGCGAACATGAGCGATGTCGCCAACGCCATCGCCGTAGAACGTGGATACTGGCTGGGTGACGCCTTTGCCAGCGGCGGAAGCCAGGGGTACTCCCACAAAGAGCTGGGTATCACGGCCAAAGGGGCATTTAAATCAACCGAACGTTTCTTTATCGAAAAAGGCATCGACTTCTATATCGACCCGATCACGGTTGTCGGTATCGGCTCCATGAACGGCGATGTCTTCGGCAACGGGATGCTTTTGTCCCAATCGTTTCGTCTTTTGGGTGCTATCAGCCATAAAGAGATCTTTATCGATCCCGACCCGATCGGTATGGTCTCCTTTACCGAGCGCCAACGCCTCTTTATGTCCAAAAACGGCAGCTGGTCCGACTACAACCCGGCACTGATCTCCAAGGGTGGCGGTGTCTTTTTACGCAGTGCCAAATCGATCGAGCTCTCTCCACAGATCCAGAAGATGCTCTCTACTACCCTAAAATCGATGTCCGGGGAGGAGCTGGGCAGAGCCCTTTTAAGCATGCAGGTGGATCTGCTCTTTAACGGCGGCGTCGGAACCTATGTCAAATCCAGTGAAGAGTCCAACCTCGATATCGGGGATAAACAAAATGAAGCGATCCGTATCGATGCCACTGAACTCAGAGCCTACGCGGTCTGCGAGGGCGGGAATCTGGGCTTTACCCAAAAGGCGCGTATCGAATTTGCCAAAGGGGGCGGGAAAATCAATGTAGACGGCATCGACAACTCGGCAGGCGTCAATATCTCCGACCATGAAGTCAACCTCAAGATCATTCTTAACTCGATTTGGCATAAG
>JBFEYF010000022.1:0-17191 GCA_041562295.1 Sulfurimonadaceae bacterium | reverse complement strand
GTGAAGACAAGCAAAAAGGACTTTTGGGCCTCTTTGATCTTCTCCTGTTCCACTTTCTCCTGCTCTTTTGTGAAGATCTCGCGTTTAAGCATGACGATATCGGTGACATCATTGCGAATAGCCATATACTCTTTGATCTGGCCATCCTCGCCTATAAGGGGGATGATCGTTGATTCGGCGATAAAATCCGAACCGTCTTTTTTAAGGTTAACCATTCGCTCCCGCCAGATCTTGCCCGACTTGATCGTATCCCACATCTCTTTATAGATGGAATCGGGGTTATCGGGGTGTCTGAAGATATTATGTGACCGGCCAAGCAGCTCTTCACGGCTGTAGCCTGTTACTTTACAAAAATTGTCGTTGACATAGGTGATGATACCTTCGGTATCGGATTTTGAGACAATGGAGGCTTCGGTCAATGCTTTGAAGTACTGTTGGTCATCTGCTGTCAGTCCCACACCGGCTCCTTAGGTATCTACATAGTTTCTACATAATTATATGTTTTCATGATATCCAATAAAGAATAGCGGTGTCAATTTCTTAAGTCCAGAATTTGACCAAATATTTAAGATTTAATAAAAACAGAAGTTTTCTTGCATTAGAATTGGTAATAGTTCACAAGAATAGGGGAATTTAGATGGCAAAACGTGTTGTGTTGGTCGATGACTCTAAGACGATTTTGGCGACAGCTGAGATGGCGCTTGAAGAGATGGTGGCACAGGGTGTAGTTGAGATGAAAACCTATGTGAATCCGGCCGAATTGTTGCAGCTGCTTCAAGGCGGTCAGGAAGATTATGATCTTCTGATCAGCGATATCAATATGCCGCAGCTTAACGGACTGGACTTGGCCAGAAAGTTAAAGGCGGATCCGAACTTTAAAAACAAACCGATTCTTATCTTGACGACAGAGAGCTCTGCGGAGATGAAGGCGACCGGAAAAGAGATCGGAGTTACCGGATGGCTTGTTAAACCGTTTAGCGACGAAAAGCTTATTAAAGCGATCAGGATGGTAATGGGATTATGAGATGAGCGAAAATCAGACGGAAAAGAGAAAGACAAGAGCAAGTAGCCGTTTTCTGACCTTCTTTATAGAGGAAGAGCAGTATGGCCTGGATATTGCGAGGGTGAAAGAGATCATCGCGCTGATGAAAGTCACCCACATACCCAAAACACCGGCATTCGTCAAAGGTGTCATCAACTTACGCGGTTCCATTATCCCTGTAGTCGATATCCGCCTGAAATTCGGTATGTCGGAGAAAGAGGAGAGTGTAGATACCGCGATTATCATCTATGAGATTGATAAAGTTGCGATCGGTTTTGTGGTAGACCGTGTCGAAGATGTTGTGACCATTGACAAAGATCATATCAACAGCGCCCCGGATTTCGGTGCCAGTATCGATACGACCTTTATCAGCGGTGTCGCTGAGATTGAGGATGGGGTTATCATGATGCTGGATCTGAAAAACCTGTTTGACCATAACGAGTTGACTGATATCGGGCAGTTAGAAAAAGCGGCAGCAACCAAGGAGGAAGTGTCATGAATTGGAAAGAGTTTACTATTAAGAAACAGTTGATTATAGCATTGTTGGCCGTCGGTGTCATACCGTTTGTTATTATCGGGGTGAGTTCTTATATCTCATCAAGTAATGCATTGACAGAGGATGCAAAAGCACGTATGGAGATGGCACGTGACCTGAAAAAATCCCAGTTGCGTACCTATATTGATATGTTGGCGCAAAACCTCTCTACGATTACGGAAAACCGTCATGTTCACACCATGCTGGACGAGTTGGTCGAGCTGCACAAAAAACATAAAGTCGGTCCCAGAGATGACTTCTTTATTACAAAATATGGTGATACCAAGCAGATTTATGCCAAGTATGACAGCTATTTTGAGAACTTTGTCAAAGAGAACACGCTTCATGATGTCTATTTTGTCTGTGCCAAGCACGGTCACGTGATGTATTCGACCGATAAGGCTAAAGACCTCGGCGAAAACCTCAATGTCGGACATCTGAATAAAACCCACCTGGCCGAAGCATGGAAAGAGGCGATTGTCGCCCGGGGAATGCACCTGACCGATATGCTTCCGTACGCTATCAAAAATGAGATGGGGATGTTTATGGCATTTCCTATTATTGACGGCGGCGTTGTTGAAGCGGTCATTATCGCGCAGATCGATCCGAAGATCATTAATGAGATTATGCAGGAACGTACAGGTATGGGCGAAACCGGTGAGACCTATCTGGTTGGACCGGATAAGCTGATGCGTAGTGACAGCTTTTTGCATCCGCAGACACACAGCGTAGCCGCGTCTTTTGCCAACCCGAGTAAGGGTTCCATGGATACAGAATCGGTTAGAGAAGCGTTCAGCGGCATTGTCGGAACGAAAATGACGGAAGACTTTAACGGTGAAGGTGTTATGTCCTCATACACTACTGTCAAGATCGATGACTTGAAATGGGCTTTGATCGCTGATATCGATGAGCATGAGGTGCTATCATCAGTCAATGAGCTTCGAACCGCGATGTTGATTTTGGGTGTTGTATTTATCGTGATCATCGTATTGGCAGCTATGATGCTGGGACGTATGATCAGTCAGCCGATCTTTTCTTCGGTGCGCTCTATTACCGAAGCCAATTCCCAGGTTGTCAGTGCGGCTTCTGAGATCTCCGATTCGGCTACGGCTTTGGCAGAGGGTGCCAGTACCCAGGCAAGCAGCGTGGAAGAGGTAAGCGCGACGATCGAAGAATCGACGGCTATCAATACGCAAAACTCCGAAAACTCAAGAGAAGCGGATGTACTGGCAAAAAGTACCAAAGAGTCGGCAGAAGAGGGGTATAAGCGTGGTAATGAGCTGATGACGGCGATGACTGAGATCAATAGCTCCAGTGAGCGTATCTCGAAGATCATCAAAACGATTGACGAGATCGCATCCCAGACGAAACTGCTTGCACTTAATGCTGCCGTAGAGGCAGCCCGTGCCGGAGAACACGGTCTGGGCTTTGCTGTTGTCGCAGACGAGGTTAAAAGCCTGGCCCAGCGTTCAGCCGATGCCGCGACGGAGACGGCTAATATCATTGAAGAGTCGATAGAGCAGGTGAAAAGCGGATCGGCGATTGCCGAAAAAACAAGTGAAGCCTTTAGCGATATCCTGGATCGTATCAAAAAGACTTCCGATCTGATCGGTGAGATTTCGATCTCCGCCAAAGAGCAGAGTGAAGGTATGAACCAGATCGCGCAATCTATGGGGCAGATCGACCAGGTAACACAGCAAAATGCCGCGACCAGTGAAGAGACTGCAGCAGCAGCCGAAGAGCTGAGTGCCCAGGCTGTCTCCATGAAAGAGACCGTCGCGATCGTTGCCAAAATGGTTGGTTATGTAGATGAAAGTGAAAATGCGGCGGTAGAGCATATCAACCAGAATAAGTCCAAAAGAGAGGGGAAGCTGGGCGGTATCAAAAAAGTGATTCAGCCTAAAAAACCTCAGGCAAAAAAAGCGACTGAGCAAACGAAGCGTACGGAAGAAGTTTTTCCTCTTGGAGAAGATGATCTCAAGGAGTTCTAAATGACGATTGACGGTGACGTACTGCAGATCGAACTGGATGACGATCTGGAGGCCGTAAAAGAGCTTAAAGATTTTGTCAAAGAGCGTCTAGAATATATAGACGAGATAATCGTTGTCGGTGAACGTGACACTTTCTCTACGTCGGCACTTTTTCAGTTGCTTATGAGCATCAAAAAAAGTAAGCCGGATATGAAAATCCCTTTAATAGATGAGGGAAATGTGACGTTGGACCAATACGGAAAACTCTATTGGATTAAGTGATGAACAAAGAAGAGTTGAAAAATGTCTTCATCGAAGAAGCTACTGAGATTATTGAAAAACTTGATGTTGATATTATCAACTTTGAGGAGAACCCCGAAGATAAAGAGCTCTTAAATGAGCTGTTTAGAGGTGTGCATACGCTTAAGGGAAGTGCCAACTCATTCGGTTTTTCGCATTTGGGTGAATTTGTACACCACTTTGAAGATGTCCTGGATTATTACCGCAGCAGTGATGAGAGTGTCACGACACAAAGTATTGACCTCTTTTTGGAAGCTGTTGATATTATTAAGGATGTGATGTGGCGCGAAGTTGACGGCGTTGATGAAAAACCGGAAAACTACGACCTTTGCCTTAACGGCATCAAAGCCATTTTGGATCATAAATCGGGAAGTGCGCCTGCCGCCGCTACTACAGAAAAAGCTGCAGCGCCGATGCCGGATCTTGCCAATGAATTCGGCGAGATGGAACTCGAAAAAGAACTTGCGGAAGAGAGCCGCTATCTGGCGAAGCATCTTGAAGCGGGAGAAGAGCTTTTTGAGATTACGCTGAATCTGGATGATGATATCTATTTTAGAGGGTTTGACCACTCTAAACTGATGAAACTCATTGCAGAACAGGGGCGTATCCTTGAATCGTGGTGGGATATGACTGCCGTACCCGCTTTGGAAGAGCTCGATTGCGAACGATCCTATTTTAAAGGGGTCGAGGTCTTTATAGCAACGAAAAAAAGCTATGCAGAGATCGAAGAGCTTTTTGAATATCTTGAAGAGCATGAGTATGCGATCAAAAAGATTTCCACGGAAGATAAGCCCAAAAAAGAGCCTCTCCCGATTGAAAAAGAGGATATCAAGTATGGAAAACGTGCTGATGATGTCATACCGGGCGATGAGGGTAAAGCTGTCAAGAAGCCTCATCGGCGAAAAGAGGACAGCCACTCATTTGTCAAAGTAGATACCTATAAGCTTGATGAACTTTTTGATTCGGTGGGCGAGCTTGTAATCGCACAAAACTTTTTGGCTGAGAACAAAGAGGTAGAACGGATCAAGGACGAACATGTAACCAAGACGATGGGGATATTGACCAAGATCACGCGCCTGATTCAAAACCGCGTCATGTCTTTGCGTATGGTGCCGATTCAAGAGACCTTTGAGAAGATGAAGCGTGTGGCGCGAGATGCATCCAAAAAAGTCAACAAAGAGATCAGTCTGGAGATCGAAGGCGCTGATACGGAGATCGATAAGCTGATGGTCGATGCCCTTTCCGATCCGTTGATCCACATTATCCGAAATGCTATTGACCACGGTATCGAAGATAGCGAGGAAGAGCGTCTCAACCAGGGCAAAACCGCTATCGGGCAGGTGGTCCTGCGTGCCTATCATAAGGGCGGTAATATCGCTATTGAAGTCTCGGATGACGGACGGGGTATCAACAGGGATAAAGTCTTTGAAAAGGCGGTTCAAAAAGAGCTGGTCAAAGGCAATGAAGAGCTTACCGATGCCCAGGTTTTTGCACTGATCATGCAGGCGGGATTTTCGACGGCTGACACTATCAGTGATATCTCAGGCCGCGGGGTCGGACTGGATGTGGTACGAACATCCATTGAGAAGCTTCAGGGAAAAGTTGAGATCAGCTCAAAGCTGGGAGAAGGGTCTACCTTTACGATACTGCTTCCGTTGACTCTGGCTATTATCGACGGCATGATTGTCAAAAGTGCGGATGACGATTTTATTATTCCGACACTTTCGGTGATCGAGTCATTCAACCCGTCCAAAGATATTGTTCATACCTACAGTAACAAAGGAGAGTTTGTCGACCTTAGAGGCGAGATGATACCGATCGTGCGTCTCAACCATGTAATGGGTCTAAGTGAGGATACGCCGTTAGCCTGGGAGTCGACGTTGATGTGTATTGAAAGTGAAAAGGGTAAGTACGCTTTGCTGGTCGATGATCTGATCGGACGCCAACAGGTCGTTATCAAAACCCTGGGGCCGGCACTTTCAAAAATCCGCGAGCTTTCAGGAAGCGCTATCATGGGTACAGGCGATATCGCTTTGATTTTGAACATGGAAGAGCTCTATTCTCGCGAAAGTGAAAACCTTTGAATGAAGAAGTCCTATTAAGTGAAAAGACCTTTGACCGCTTCAGAACGCTTATATACGACCAGTTCGGTATATCGTTAAACGACAGTAAGCGGGCGCTGGTTCAGTCGCGTCTTCGTAAATGGCTTATCCAGTTTGAGCTTGACAGCTATGATGACCTCTATAAACGGTTTACACAAGCGGGAAACAAAGAAGACCTGATCATTCTGGCCAATGCGGTGACAACCAATGTAACCTCGTTTTTCAGAGAAGAGGGGCACTGGCGCTATCTAAGAGAGCATATCAAAACCGCGTTTGATTATGAGTCGCGTAAAATACGTATCTGGTCAGCAGGCTGTTCAAGCGGACAGGAGCCTTATACCATTATCATCTTTTTGATGGAACACCTTCCCAATCCTACGGCATGGGACATTAAGATTCTGGCTACCGACCTCTCTGAAGAGATCTTAAAAAAAGCGATGACAGGTATCTATACAATGAAAGATCTTGAAGGGATGCCCAAATATCTTTTGATCAAATATTTTGATAAGAGAAGCTGTAATGAGCAGATCTGTTACCAGATCAAAGAGCCGCTCAAACATTATGTGCTCTTTCGCTCTTTTAATCTGGTGACAGGAAATTTCGGCATATTTTCAAACCGCTTCGATATCGTCTTTTGCCGCAATGTCATGATCTATTTCGATGCCCCTACACGTAATCAGCTGATCAGGAACTTTACAGATGTATTGCATCGCGGCGGACATCTGCTGATCGGCCACTCAGAATCGATCCAGGAGAAGCAGCAGCAAAGCTTTAATATCAAGATGGTCGTGCCATCGATCTATCAAGTAAGGGAGTAATCATGGATGTAAACAAGATAAGCGATAAAGAACTTCTCAAAGAGATAGCACGCCGTTTTGACGAAAAGGCCTCATCGATCAAAGAGATGGAGTTTATGACGAAAAAGCTCTTGGATATGAATGAAAAGAGCAAAGCTGCGCAAGAGGTCAAAAGTCAATTCCTCTCACTGATCAAAAATGAGTTTAACAATCCGCTCTCTTCCCTTTTGAACTTTTCCAACAGGCTTTTGGCGATTGAAGAGGTCGAGAAGGTGCATACGATCGCCAATCTGATGCGTATGGACCTGATCAAAATGGATTTCAGTCTAAGGAATATCTTTGCCGCATCCGAGATCGAAGCGGGAGAGATCGCCAATGATTACACCGAAGTGGATGTCAAGGGTATCTATGACGAGGTTGTTGCCTACCTGGGGTACCTGATCGAAGAGAAAAGCCTGACGGTAAGTTTTAAAAGGGTCTGTGACCGGCCTTTTGTAAGTGATTCCCAAAAGATCCATTTGATCCTTTTAAACCTTTTATCCAATGCCTGCGAATACTCTTACGCCCACTCCCCTGTCAATGTAACTTTTACCTGTGACGAGAAGTTCTTTTTACTGGAGGTTGAGGACTCCGGCGAGGGTATTGAACAGGATCATACCAAAGAGATCTATAACCGTTTTGTGCTCTTTAACAGCGGCAAGACACGTACGAATTTTGGTTTGGGACTGGGGCTAAGTGTCGCCCTCGGTATGGTAGAAGCACTGCAGGGAACGATTGATAATATCAGCAAGGATGACAAGACGGTATTTGTGGTATCGATACCGATGGTTGACGCATCAGAGCTCTCACTTTCCCAAAGTGTCGGTTCCAATGAGTTTATGTTTGAAGATGACGGTGATATGGTAGAGTTTTAATGTACGAGAAAAAGTTCATCCATGTCGGTGAGATCTTTATCGGGGTCAGGCCGACAGAGATAAGTACCATTTTGGGCTCCTGCGTTGCCGTCTGTCTTTATGACAAGGTGCAGCAAATAGGCGGTATGAACCACTATCTGGTTCCCCTGTGGAATGAAAACGGTTTGCAAAGCCCAAAATACGGCAACATCTCTATACCGCGCCTTATAGAGAGTATGATCAATATAGGGTGTAACCCGCTCAATATGGAAGCGAAGATTTTTGGCGGTGCCAATGTCATCGATGTGAGACAGGAGGAGATGATGATAGGGCGCAAAAATATCATTATTGCCAAAGAGATTCTTACAGAACACCGTATACCGATCACTGCGCATGATGTAGGCGGTACCCAGGGACGGAGGATCATGATGCGAAGCGATACGGGTAAAATATTATTAAAATATACGCAAAAGGATATGTAGATGGGTTTGCATGTATTGGTTATTGATGATAGTGCGACGGCACGTTCGATTCTGACGGCTATTTTAGAGTCCGATCCCTGGATCGAAAAAGTCGAAACCGCACCGGACGCTTATGTGGCTCGTGACAAGATGGTCGCCAATAAACCGGATGTCGTCTGCCTGGATGTGGAGATGCCCCGTATGGACGGTATCACCTTTTTGCGCAAGATGATGCAGCATATGCCGACACCGGTAGTGATGGTCTCTTCATTGACTCAAAAAGGGGCCCAGACAACCCTCGATGCCCTGGAAGCAGGGGCTGTGGATTTTGTCGGCAAGCCGCACTCCAATATCTATGACGGCAGTACGGAGTTGGAACAGGAACTTCTTGCCAAAGTCAAAGCTGCCGCCAAAGCCCATGTACTTCCCTATCATAAACTTACTACAGAAAAACCGCTTACCTACAAGACCGCACTTTCTGAGACGACCCAGAAGGTGATTGCTATTGCCGCTTCAACCGGGGGTACGGTGGCCTTAAAAGAGCTCTTGGCACAGTTTCCGGCCAATACCCCGGGCATGATTATCGTACAGCATATGCCCGAAAATTTTACGGCACAGTTTGCCCAAAGACTTAACGATGTGTGCGAGATAGAAGTCAAAGAGGCCAAGCATGGTGACCGTGTCAGTATCGGCCAGGCGCTTATCGCGCCGGGTAATGTCCATATGGTGTTACGTCGATCCGGTGCTCGGTACTATGTCGAACTGGGAAGCGGTGAGAAGGTCTCGGGGCACCGCCCTTCGGCAGATGTGATGTTTAACTCTGTAGCCAAAGCCGCAGGTAGCAACGCGATCGGTATTATTCTTACGGGAATGGGCGCGGACGGTGCCAAGGGTATCAAAAACATGTCCAGTGTCAAGGCGCTTACCATCGCGCAGGATGAAAAGAGCTGCGTCGTTTTCGGTATGCCCAAGGAGGCGATTAAAACGGGTGGCGTCAATTACGTCGAACCTTTGGATGCTATTGCACGCAGAACCTTGAAGCTTTTAGACACTATGGGCGGCGTATGAATAATATACTGATTGTTGATGACAGCAAGTTTATCCTGGCCTATGTCGAAGATGCGCTGAAGTTTTTAAAAAACATATCGATATCCAAAGCGCGTTCTTACGGGGAAGCTGAAGCACTGTTGCGGCACAAAAAATTTCAGGTAGCTATCGTCGATTTGAACCTGCCCGATGCACAAAACGGTGAGGCTGTGGATCTGGTCAAGCGTTTCGGTGTACCGGCAATCGTATTGACAGCGACAATGAGCGAGTCGACGCGCAAGATTATTCTGAAAAAAGATGTGGTGGAGTATGTGCCCAAAAAGAACCCTAAAAACGTCACCTATGTCGCCACTGTTGTCAAGAGGATTCTGGCAAACTACAACGTCTACGTCCTGATCGTCGACAGTGTTGCAGAAAACCGTAAAAAAATCAAAACAGAGTTGGAGCAGATGCATCTGAATGTTTTAGAGAGCCCATCAGCAGAAGAAGCGATAAAGATAATCGAGGAGCACAAGTACCCTGTCTCTTTGGTTGTTACGGCTTATGATATGCCCAGGATGAACGGCATGGAGTTGATAATTGCCTTGAGAGAGCAATACAGCAAAGACCAGCTCTCGATTATCGCGTTAAGCGGTTTGGAGGCAAAAAACCTCTCCACGGAATTTTTAAAGCACGGTGCCAATGATTTTATCAAAAAACCGTTTGTTGCCGAAGAGTTAAGGGCTCGTGTCAATATCAATCTTGATGTTATCGATATGTTCCGTGAACTGCAAGATCGCGCCAACAAAGATTTTTTGACAGGGTTTTACAACAGGCGTTACTTCTTTGAAGAGGGAAAGCAGCAGTGCGAAACCTCCATGCGCAGGCAGTCACCCATGGTTGTTGCGATGATCGATATAGACCATTTTAAAAAGATCAATGATACCTACGGACATGATGCCGGCGACCTGGTGCTAAAGTCGCTTTCTGATGCTGTTGAGCCGATTCTGCCCAAAGATGCGCTTTTAAGCCGTTTTGGCGGCGAGGAGTTTTGTCTGCTGATGAAGTACGACTCTGTGGAGAGTGTCGACGCCTTCTTTGAAAGATTGCGCAAGACGATCGCGGACTATAACGTGATCTACGGTGCAGAAAGCTTCTCCTATACCGTCTCCATCGGAGTCTGTATCGGAGAGTGCTATACACTTGAAGACCTGATTAAAAAAGCGGACCATAAACTCTATGAGGCGAAGCGTTCAGGCAGAAATATGGTGTTGATAGAACGTCAATAAGCTCTTTGCAAAGCTCAGCGCAGCTAACCCCTTAAAAGCCTTTTTATAATAGCTTGGCTAAAATATCCCATAAATTTCGTACAAAGGTAAAGCCTTGAGCATTAAAGAGAATGTTAAAGCCATAAAAGATGAACTAAGCCATGAAGAGAAGCTTTTTCAGGGAACAGTCCAGCTAGAGTATTTTTATAAAAAATATAAGATGATCATTTGGGCTGTGGTGATCGCCGTCGCGGGTTATTTCATCACAAGTTCGGTTGTTGACTCCCAAAATGCTTCACGTATCGAACGGGCCAATGTCGCATTTAATAAACTTTTAGCCGATGCGGATGATGCACAGGCTTTAAAGACACTGCAGTCTGACAGCAAACCGTTATACGATCTTTACCGTTTTCAAAAAGCGATCAAAGAGTCAGATATTGAACTTCTTAAAGAGCTTAGAGACTCCAAAGCATTCGGTATATCGGATATGGCGAAATATCAGTATGCAATGCTAAGCGGTGATCAGAAAGCACTAAAAAAGTATATTGACAAAGATGGTCTTTATTTCAAAGATATTGCTATTTTAAACAGCGCTGCGACACTTCTTAAGCAGTCTAAGATCAAGGAAGCTCATAAGATGCTGGATCAGATCGATCCGCAGTCACCGTTTGCCAACCATGCAAAACTTCTTCGCCACTACGGCAACGCCAAATAGTATGAAGCATCTTCTTATATTCTCTATGGCCCTTGCCGGTGCCCTTTTGATCTCCGGCTGTAGTGCCAACAAAGTCTTTGAACCCGAAGAGGTCATAGATGAGTATTATATGACCCAAGAGTACGACTATGAGCCTTTTATGCAACATATGCAGGGGATTACTTTCAAAGAGGGAAAAATCCTCTCTGCCGAAGGTTTTATCGAAAAGATCAAGCTTCCGGCGGGATACGCCTATTTGGGGGAGAACAGCCAAAAACTGATTGCCGCGGATAACGGCGGAAAACTGCTTTTGATCGATAAAACGACCCATGAATCGGTAGAGCTCTCTTTTGAAAACAGGATCCTTTCCGCATCTTTGGAAAATGGTGTGTTGGCTTTTGTCGATGTCAAAAACGAGATGTACCTCTATGACGTAGCGTCATCAAAGCTTCTGAATAAGTTTTCGGGTGCTGAAGTTATGGCCATCGATGCCAGACTGGCGGCCCCGAAGTTTTATGAGGGATTGGTCTTTTTCCCGACACTTGACGGCAAAATTCAGATCTATTCCGAAGAGGCCAAACGGATGATCCGTACGATGAGTGTCTCTACGGTAGAAAACTTTAATAACATCATCTTCTTTGAACTGGTCGGCCAGAAGATTATAGCGGCTACAGGCAGTGCCGTTTATCTTTTTGCCAAGGATAGTATCAAAAAAGAGATGCCGGTCCGGTCGCTTTTTGTCAGCGGTGAGCATCTCATCGTACTGCAAAAAGATGGTCGTGTTTCCCGCTTAGATATGCAGCTAAAGACCGATAAGCAGATGAAGTTTACCTTTGCCTATTTCCTGGGCGGTTTGGCAAAAGAGGGTGCTGTCTATATCATAGAAAAAGAGGGATTTGTCATAAAAATCGACCCCGAGTTTAAAAAATCTTCGGTTTATGAGCTGGGATTTGAGTCAGAAGCCTTTTTTACGGGTAAAGACCGTTTTTATTTCAGTGACGGGTCGTTCCTTCCCAACTGATGTCGCCCCAGCTTGAAGCTTTTATCGAATACCTCTCTGTCATCAGGCAGCTTAGTCCCGCTACGATAGAAGCCTACAGGCTGGACCTTGTGTCGATGGAAAAGAGCATCGGCAAGCCGATGATCGAGGTTTTGCAGCAGGATATCTTCGACTATCTTTCTGATGTAAGTAACCGCAGGACCTTAAACCGTAAACTCTCTTCGGCTAACGCCTTTTTTGATTTCTGTTTTAAAAAAGAGTTTACCGATGCACCCCAAAAGTTCCGTCTTGCAAAAATTCCCAAATATCTGCCCAAATATCTTGAAATCGATGAGATAAGAAAAGGTTTGCATCTCATCGATAGAGCCAAATGGACGGGCAAACGCGATTATGCACTGATCCTTTTTCTTTTTGCGACAGGAGTACGTATCAGCGAAGCACTGAGCATAGAGAAAAATGATATCAATGAGAACTGGGTTAAGATACGTTTTGCCAAGGGTGAAAAGGAGCGTATCGTCCCGATTGCCGATGAGGCGCTTGAAGCGCTGGCTCTTTATTTGGATGATGCTCCGAAGAAACAGAGTTTTTTATGGCAAAATTATAAAGGTGAACCTTTAAGCCGCGTCTCGGCATTTAAGATCACCCAAAAATATCTGGGGGTCTCACCGCATGTTCTGAGGCACTCTTACGCGACAGCGATGATATTGGGCGGGGCGGATTTGCGCGTGGTTCAGGAGCTTTTGGGACACAGTTCGATGCTGACAACCCAGATCTATACCCATATCGAAAAAGCGGTATTAAGAGATACGGTACTGCGCTATCATCCGCTGAAAAGGGAGGATTATGAGATATCTTCATAAAAAATATAAGGAGCTTAGATCTGTGGCAAAACTTAACCCGATCGACCCCAAACTTTTAAAGATACGTTCCCGAGTCGAGCTTTTTGAAGGTGTGGACAAAAACCGTTATACGGCCATTATAAGTGTCAGGCAAAAGAGCCGGATACTGGTCAAGGATATCCAAAAGTTTGAAACGATCGTTGATAAGATGACCCACTACTGCAACCACCCGTTTCATCATAAGAAACTGATTCTTGATGCACCGCTTTGTTCCAAGGCGAGAAAAGCGATGCAATTGGCTGGCTGGGAAATCGCAGATGCTGCTTTGTGATGCGGGAAACAGCTCCTTACATTTTTACAAAGAGGGTAAAAGTGAAAAGATCTATATAGAAAACTTTGATATCGGCTCTATAGAGGAGGAGGTTTACTATATCAATGTCAATCCCCAGTTGCAGCCCCTGTTTGAAAACGCACCGTTATGGCATGATATAAGTATGCTTATAGAGCTTCCGGGCTCTTATGAGAGTCTGGGTATTGACAGAAAAGCTGCCGCAGCCTTTATCGCAGATGGCGTGGTTATAGACGCCGGCAGCGCGATCACGGTTGATGTCATGAAGTGCGGCCGTTACGAAGGGGGATTTATCTATCCCGGATTTGATGCGATGCGAAAAGCGTATGCCGGGATCTCTTCAAAGCTTGATTATTTACTTAACTTTGAGCTATCTTTGGATAAAATGGCGAAAAACAGTCAGGATGCGATCACATTTGGCGTTTTGGGACCGCTGGTACATGAACTTCAGCGTATTTGCCAAGGCCAAAAAGTGATTGCGACAGGCGGGGACGGCGAGTTTTTTCTCAGGCATTTACCCGATGCCGAATATAACCCCCATCTGCTGTTTCATGCCATGCAGAAAATTTTAGCGACGAAAAAAGGGATAGAATGTTAACGGTTGCACTACCAAAAGGGCGTATTGCCAAAGAGACTTTAGAGATATTTTCAGAGATTTTCGGCGGCAGTTTCGTTTTTGACGACCGTAAACTGATTTTGGAGACGGAAAACTTCAGATTTTTACTGGTCCGCAACCAGGACGTCGCAACCTATGTCTATCATCAGGCAGCCGATATCGGTGTTGTAGGTTTGGATACGCTTGAAGAGCAGGGGCTTGATGTGATGCGTCTTCTGGACCTTCGCAAAGGTGTCTGTAAAGTCTGTATCGGTATGAAAAAGGGTGAGAAACTCGACCTGAACAAGCCTGATATCAAAGTAGCGACCAAGATGGTCAATATCGCCAAACGCTTTTTTGATGAAAAAGCGGTATCGGCCGAGATAATCAAGCTTTACGGATCGATCGAACTGGCGCCTCTTGTAGGGCTGGCGGATATGATCGTGGATATCGTAGAGACCGGTACGACGATGAAACAAAACGGACTGGAAGTCGTTGAGACGATCATGGAGTCAAGTACCTATTTGATTGCCAATAAAAACAGCTTTTATCAAAAACAGTCAGAAGTACTTGATATCTATGAAAAGATCAAAAAAGTGGTAGAAAGCTAAAACGTGTCTTTAGAACTCTATGCGAAGGTCGAACCCCTTTTAGGAATAGATGAGGCTACGGCAGAGCTTCACAGCTACTATATCGATCTGGTCAGGGAGTATGAGCCTAGAACGCTGTTGGATGTCGGATGCGGTCGCGGTGCTTTTTTACAAGCGTGTAAAGAGGAGGGCGTTGCCTGTGTCGGGATCGATCTGAGTCAGACGATGGTTGACGCGGCATGCTCTGTCGGCTTGACAGCGGCCGTACAGGATATCAAAGATATGGTCGGCGCCTTTGATATGGTAACGGCCATCTTCGATGTGCTCAATTTTTTAGACAGAGAAGCTTTAAAAGAGTTTTTGTATCATGTAGATAGACTGTTGAATCCCGGCGGTTATTTTGTCGCCGACATCAATACACGGTACGGCTTTGAAGAGGTTGCCGTAGGAACACTCACCTACACCGATGAAGAGAAGTCTCTTATCGTTGATGCTACATTTGAAGAGGACAGGCTGACGACGCAGTTTGTCTATTTTGAACTTGCTGATGCCCAAAAAAAGCTTTTCAGTAAAGAGCAGGATACCATTGTCCAGTATTTTTACGAGATCGAGTCTCTGTTGGATTTGACCGGTTTGGAGCTCAATATTGAGATGCCGATTGAGCTTTATGGGGAAGAAGCGGATAAGAGTATTCTTCTCTTTCATAAACCAGTATAATAGAGTTACATTTTGGAAAGGTTTGTAGATGCTAGAGGATAAAGCGCGCTGGAATAAAAAGTATGAAACCGCACCGATGCCCAGTGATCCGATCGAAGCACTGACATCACATATAGGACATATCACGGCCGGAGGCAAGGCTTTGGATATCGCCTGCGGTATGGGTCGGCATACCAACTATCTGGCTTCTTTAGGTATCTATGTTGATGCTGTCGATTATTCGGATGTCGCACTTTCCAAACTTGACAAGAGCGACTGTATCAATCCGATCGATACCGATTTGGACCATTTTATGATCGACAAAGCCTCCTATGACCTGATCGTATGTACCAATTTTCTCTCACGAAGACTCTTCCCGTTTATGAAAGAGGGACTCAAAAAGAACGGGGTTTTGGTCTTTGAGACCTTTGTAGAGCTTGAAACACCCAACTCCCATAAAACAAGCAATATTGAGTATCACCTGCGTAACAACGAACTTTTGCATGCCTTTATCGGATTGGAAGTACTCTTTTACCGGGAGCAGCAGAAGATCAACCTGCGCGGTGAAGATGTCAAAGTAGCGACACTGGTAGCCAAAAGGGTCTAGATGAAAGAGAGTAAGCCGCTTATTTTACTGATCGAAAACGGAGTACTCTTTAGTCTGGGCAATTTCCTTGCCAACAAAAACGACTTTAGGATAGCGCTTACGATTCTCAATCAGGATAAGTGGTACCGCAAGCTCAACATCCCCGCCATTCAGCTTAAAAAGTGGATCAAAGAGATGATCGTCAAGTTCCAGGTCGTCGAAAGCAGTGAGATCCTGGAACAGTTTAAACGCAACACCGAAGAGATCCGTAGAAGAGTCGATGCCTCTTATTATGTAGACTACACCAGGCTTTTGCAGGCATTGACAGATATCGATCCGGAGAATGTTCATCCGGGCTATTTGGAGTATCACGAAGAGATCTTCTCATTTTTGGAGATACAAGACAGTACGCCGATGATCGGGCTGGGATATGAAGACTTTTTTGACTATATTGAAGCGTTGATCATCTATGCCGCTGCAGACAACTCCGATTTCAACCTGCATAAAAACGAGTCGCTTCTTATTACCAATGAGATAAAATCCTATATCCTTAATAAACCGCTTCCCGATGTACAGGCAAGTGATCTGTTCTTTGCTATTCTCAATGTCGCCAAGAAGAAGAGCAAGAACCATATAACGACCCGCTTTGAAGGGGTGGTCAAATCAAACCTCAAGCAGATGAATGATGAACAAGATGCCTATTTCCTTAATAAGCTTCAGGAGCTCAAAGACTCCGACGGTAAGCACTCGACCCAGGAGAAGCTTTTTGATTCGATCATCAAGGTAAGCCAGGCCAAGGTTGCCCCTTATGAGGCCAAAGAGAAAGAGGCACAGGTGCAGCTTAAGGAACTTGCAGGGATGAAAAACCCCTATCCGGCATCCTATTTAGCTGAATGCACGGAGTTTGATGCGGTACTGCCTGAGGATCCGGCCGAAGCGATCCCCTTCTTATGGGAAAGTATCGAGCATATCATAATAGGTCTTTTCGATCAGTATATTTTGAGCAAGATTGATAAAAAGAACCTCTATTTTCTCTTTACCATGCAGGAGCTCTCTGTAGACCAGTTTGAGTATCTTAATAAGGTAAGGCTTTTTGTCGCCTCTGTCAATTTTATGAACTGGAATCAGGTATCAGGGGAGAAGGTGATAGAGAATATGATGATTATCTATGCCTACTACCGGCATAAAAAAGAGAAAGGTGCTTAATCTCTTAGCTTTTTATCTTCCGCCTCATGCAGGATCTTATCCAAGATAGAGAAGATTTTCGCACTTCCTTGTTCCATCTCTTTAAAGGCATCCTGCAGTGACGGATAATCTACCGGTGATGCTGTCATAAGATCAAAGACCTTATGGGTGCCGTTATGTACCGTTGCATGTGGTGCTTCAAGTTCGGCATAGCTTGGGGCCTGGGAGAAGAACTCTTTGCCGTCACCCTCATAATACCATTT